>JAAXUD010000264.1 GCA_013336205.1 Lentimicrobium sp.
TTGCCAGAATAATCCCGGAACAAGCAATCCGGATTAAAAAAAATGGTCGCTGCATGTAGCAGCGACCATTTTCACTTCCGGAAGAGTATTATTACTTCAGGAAACCTACTTTCTTCAGGCTATTTTCGATCTTAAGCCAGCTGCGTTCAATGTCGTTATCGAGTCCGACACTATAACGAACCAGTCCTTCACTCAGGCCCATTTTACGCTGAACATCTTCAGGCACCTCGCTCGAGGTACTTTTACCGGAATTGCTGAACAGTGTTTTAAAATAGCCAAGGCTTACCGCCAGGTATCCAACATCATTCGCTTCCATATCTTCCATCAGCTCAGCGGCTTTTTCAGCGGTTTCAAGGTCAATGGCAATCATACCGCCAAAGCCGAACTGCTCGTTCATCATAGATTTCATGAGGTTGTGGCCCGGATGTGCAGGCAAGCCAGGATAGATGGTGCGAATTCCGGCTGCAGTAAACTTTTCAGCAAGATAGGCCGCATTGAGGCTATGCTGCTTCATCCGGATATGAAGTGTATGGATGTTTTTCAGAATTGAGGACGAACGCAATGGATCAAGCACCGGGCCCAGCAACATAGCGGTTCCGTTATTCACATCAATCATAGAATTGATAAACTCATTGCTGGCACAAATGGCACCTGCTACGCAATCATTTTTGCCATTCACAAACTTGGTCAGGCTGTATACAACTACATGAGCACCAAGACGGGCCGGAGCAATGATCATGGGTGTGAAGGTATTGTCAACCACCAGCTTAATGCTGTTTTTATTAGCTATAGCTGCCAACGCAGGAATATCTGAAATCTGAAGCAATGGATTTGTCATTGATTCCGTGTAGATCATCCTGGTATTCGGACGAATGGCTGCTTCCACAGCTTTAAGATCTGTGATGTCAACAAATGAAACCTCTACATTGAATTTTTTCAGGTAATTGGCCAGGAACGCGAAAGTTCCGCCATAAGTTGTAACACTGGAAACAATATGGTCGCCACAATTGATCAGGTGAAGAATGGTGGTAGTTATGGCACCCATACCACTACCGGTAACCCAGCCGGCTTCGGTGCCTTCCATCGCAGCCATTGCATCTGCCAGGAATTTGTTGCTTGGGTTCCAGTGACGTGAATAGAGAAAACAACCTTCTGTTTCGCCATGAAAGGTATCAATCATGGTTTTAGCTTCCATAAAGGTAAAGGTAGCTGAATCGGTTATTGAAGGATTTACGCCTCCAAATTCACCGAATTGACGAAGGTCCTGAATCTGACTTGCCGGATCGAATTTCATTTGTGTGTGTGTTTGAGGGTTATTTTGAATGTTGTTGATTGGTTGCCTGATAAGAATACCTGATAAGAATAAGTGAGATGACAAAAATATCATTATTAAGGTATCTGTCAAGCAATTATAATATTTAAGAAGCAAATTAGCAACTATTTTTAAATACTGTTACTTAATTCCTCATTTTTGCACAATTATGTAATTAATCAACCAAAAAAATGAGTTCAAACTTTCATCTTGATAGTTTAGACAAAAAGATAATCAACCTGCTGAACACGGATGCACGAATGCCGTTTGTGGAAGTTGCCCGCCGCTGTAAAGTTTCAGGGGCTGCCATCCACCAAAGGGTTGCCAAAATGGAAGAAGCCGGGGTTATTGCAGGTTCCTCTCTGCGGTTGAATCCCAAAGGTATGGGCTTCCAGACCTGTGCATTTATCGGCATTCAGGTAAATCTCACTTCTACCACAACGCACGATGAGGTCTTTAAAAAGATTCAGAAAATCCCTGAAATCGTTGAATGCCATCATATTTCAGGCAAGTATTCGCTTTTAGTCAAGCTCTTTACCCACAATAATGAGCACCTTAAAAAAGTGATTGTAGAGCAGATTCAGTCTATTCCTGAAATCTCGTTTACTGAAACGTTTATTTCACTGGAAACGGGATTTGAGAGGGAGCTGGGGATGTGAGGGACTGAGGGACTGAGGGACATAGAGACATAGAGACTTAGAGACATAGAGACGAAGAGACTTAGAGGTTAAGGGACTGAGGATACGGAGATTGCGCGCATCTTATTTTCTGACGCGTGCTCAGGAGGATTAAGAAAGAATGACGAATGACGAATGACGAATGACGAATGGCCCTGACTTACGAGCTCCGGTTTTCCGATTTACGAATGACGATTTACGGTTTACGATTTACGAATGATGAATGACGATTGACGAATGAAATTTACAACCAGGCTTAACATAAACTCAATATTTTTGCCATTTGCTAAGACTCCTGCTATCAAACCTAAATTTGCAAGGCAGAACCAAATTCACAAACATGAACCACAGAATCCTTTTTTCAGTTATTCTCTTTGTATTATTGATCAGCGGAAAATATTCCGGCGCACAATCCTACCATGAAACGCTGGAGAACATTGCCACAGAAAACAACCTGATTGGTGTATCTGTCGCAGTAGTTTGCAATGGTGAAATCAGTGATATTTACCATTATGGAAAATCAGATATAAACCGGAATATATCGGTTACTGACAGTACAATGTACCGCATCGCCTCTATTTCTAAATCAGTTACCGCAACTGCCCTGATGAAACTTTACGAAAACGGCAGCTTCAGCCTCGACGACAATGTGAGCGACTATCTTGATTTCAGTCTCTACAATCCAAACTTCCCTTTAGCTAAAATAACCTTCGGTATGTTGCTCAGTCATACTTCAGGACTTACTGATGGTTCGGGCTACAGTTCATTTCTTTCGGCAACCGGAAGTCAGAATCCTCCACCCCCGATTGCAGCGCTGCTCAACCCCGGCGGCGAATTCTATACCGCTGATATGTGGCTGCAAAAACAACCAGGCACCTGGTTCAGTTATGCCAATATAAACTATGGAATTATTGGCACCCTGATTGAAAGTATCTCCGACATAAGGTTCGATATTTTTGTAAAAGATTCAATCCTGACTCCACTGGGCATTAGCGGTAGTTTCAATGTGAACGATCTGGAAAACATCGGTAATCTTGCGGTACTTTACCGGAATTCAGTGCCTCAGGCCGATAATTACCAGGGGATTCCTCCCCCACCCCGCGATCTTTCTGAATACACGATTGGCACCAATGGCCTGATTTTCTCTCCACAGGGTGGCCTGCGCATCAGTGCTTCCGATTTAAGCAAATTTATGATTATGCAATCCCGCAATGGCAATTATAATGGTTTTCAACTCCTTGAAAGTTCAACGGTATCGCTGATGCATCAGCCGCAATGGAATTACAATGGCAGCAATGGCAATAATTATTACAATCTTTTTAATAGCTGGGGACTCGGTTTCCATATTACAACAAATGGAATAAATGGTGATATCGTTATTCCAGGCACACCAATGACAGGCCATCCGGGGGAAGCATACGGCCTTATCAGCGATATGTATTTTGAGAAGGAAAAACAATTCGGGCTGGTGTTTATTACCAATGGTTATACAGGGAGCGCCGGCTATGCCTGGGGCAATTACAGTGCCTTTTACCTGCCCGAAGAACAAGTCTTTAATGCCGTCAGGCAATATCATTTTAACGGTTGTTTTCCGGCTTCGGTTCAGGAAGAACCAGGCAATCAGGCTGTTGCCCCTGTCAGATACAACATCGGATTAAATCAACTGGAAATTGCACCTGAAATTACAGATGGCTCCCTGATGCTTTACGACATCACAGGCAGACTATGTTTCTCAACAAAAATAAGTAAATCTACGATCGGACTTCCTTCTTTGGATAAAGGCATCTACTTCTCAAGCATAATATCTTCTGCCGGAAATTACGGATGCCGCATAATACTCTAGAAATTTGAATCACTCAGGATCCGGCGTATCATTGCCTTTTTCTTCACCTAACTTTTTGTGAACCTGCCCGGCAATCCTTTTAACAAATTCTTCGGGCGATTCACCTGCCGTTAAATCAGAGTTTTCGAGAAAGTCGGTGAAAGTTCTTTACTCTTCGGCACTTTGCGATCTCTTTATAGTTTCTTTGCAAAACCCGGTGTGCCGCCAGGAAGGTCTGCAGTAAAAAAAACTTAACCGCGGAGAACCGCTGAGAAACAGCGCAGAGAACCGCGGAGTAATCTTCTTTTTTTATTATTTTCTGAAGATTAAGGCATTAAAAAGAAGGATCTTTGCGGCCCTTTGCGCATTCTTTGCGGTTCTCAGCGGTAAAAAAAAGTCTTAAATAAATAACCAGTGTTAAAGCTGGTTAACCAATCTTTTAATTCCATCAACAACACGTAAAACATTGAAATTCATCAATAAGCCTAATTTACAACCAGATAGTTTCAAGTAAGTTAAAACTTGTGCTATATGAATTTCGTTTAATGCTTCAACAGACTTTAGTTCGATGATTACTTTTCCTTCAACCAATATATCTATGCGATATCCAGCATCCAGCTTTACATCCTTGTATATCAAGGGCAACGGCTTTTGCTTTTCAACTCGTAACCCGGCTTTTTGTAATTCATAAAACAAGCATTCAAGGTAAGCACTCTCAAGCAAACCTGGCCCAAGTGATTTATGAACCTCAATTGCGCAGCCGATAATCTTTTCTGAAATCTCATTTTCTATCATAAATAAGCTTTCTACAAGGTTTGCATTGCTTAGATAAGCATGCAGATAAAACCGTCAAAATCATTTCGGGAATCATGGCTGGATTGGCCAACGAACCACTATAAAATATGCTTAGCCCCATTTCTTAATGATTTAACTAATGATCTAAACTAAAAACCATTGAGCATTCCCTACTATATATGATCAAAATTAAAAAAACTTACAACCTGCCGACAAAAATGAGCAGGTAAATTAATAGTAGTGTCAGAAGATCTGAAATCTGCAACTTAAGATTTAAGTTTATAAGGAAATTACATTTTAATATTGCATTTATTTAATTAAATTAGTAGCCTTCAAAGACTTAAAATCCTTAACAGTTTTATATCCTGGAAATTCA
>JAAXUD010000815.1 GCA_013336205.1 Lentimicrobium sp.
GAAATTAAAAGTATTTCTAAATATATCAGCCATTTTCCCGGCGGTGCAGGTTGTGTGCGCGATATTATTGAGCAGGTTATGAAGATCCAGGGAAAATGGATGAATGGTAATGCATTTCATTGGTAATCAATGGACAACCTGACTGGTCGCTTCATCATTCCTTTCCTTCGTTTAATACGCTGGCCAAACATTCTGATTATAATTCTGACCCAGTTCCTGGTTATGTTTGCCATCATTGGCAGGATTTATGCCCGCTCTGGCACAGCGCCGGCAATGGATATTTTCCTCTTTTCCGGGCTGGTGTTTACTACTGTGTTGATTGCTATGGCAGGTTATATTATCAATGATCTTTTTGATATACGGACAGATCGTATAAATAAACCCGATGCTTTAATAGTTGGGAAATACCTGAAAGGTCGTAAAGTTGTCAGGCTTTACTATTTACTCAATGGATTAGCAATTGTTATAGGTTTTCTGCTCTCATGGAAAGTTGGTTCATACAGACTTGGCCTTGTTTTCCCTATGATGATATTGCTGCTTTGGTTTTATTCAGAACGCTTTAAACAAACGATACTGGCCGGCAATCTTATTGTGTCGTTCATGACGGCATCGGTTGTGCTCATTGTATGGCTGTTTGAGTTTTTTGCATTGCGGCTGCAACCGGATAAGTTTATCACAGTCTATACACAATTAACTGTAATAAACCGCATTCTACCGGCTTTTGCCCTGTTCGCATTTTTACTGACAATGGTTCGGGAACTCATCAAAGATGCAGAAGATGTTGAAGGCGATGCCACCACCGGATGCAGTACCCTCCCTGTTAAATACGGAGTAAAGTTTTCGAAAATCCTTGCAGTTGTTTTTCTGGTGCTAACCCTGGTTTTGGTGGTTTTAAGTTGCTTAAAACTGGCTTCAATGGCAATGCAGGCCGTATTGGTTTATTTCGCAATCATTATTGGGGTCCCTGTTGTGTTTTTGATTTATAAAGTAATCAGGACTGAGTCGAAATCGGATTTTCACAGGATATCAGGAATGCTCAAACTTGTTATGCTGCTTGGCTTGTCAGGGATGCTTTTACTAGCTTTTTATCTGTAAATTGTTAATTATGTTAGATTTAAATAATTCAGGATTTCACTTTATTCTTGCATCTCAATCGCCAAGACGCCAGTTTCTTTTAAATGAAATTGGCTTGAATTTCGAAATTATTGTAAAATCCACGGAGGAGTCTTACCCACCGGACTTAGTCTGCGAGGAAATAGCCTTATTTGTTAGTAAAGCAAAATCGGACGAGTTTGATTTCGACGAATTACCTGATAATTCTCTTGTAATTACTGCCGATACTATAGTCTGGCTTGAGGGCGAGTGCATAGGAAAACCAGTTGATGATGAGGATGCAGTTAAAATGTTAGGCAGGTTATCGGGGAAAATGCACACAGTTGCAACTGGTGTTTGTTTACGTACCCGAGATAAAACTCATTTATTTCATGTAAATACAGCTGTGTATTTTCGGAAGCTTGAAACAGCTGAAATAGATTATTATGTCAGTAATTACCATCCCCTTGACAAGGCCGGTGCCTATGGAATTCAGGAGTGGATCGGGTATATTGGCGTGGAAAGAATTGAGGGATCTTATTTTAATGTAATGGGACTGCCTGTTCAAAGATTATACTGCGAATTGCAGCAATTTTTAGCTGCCCAATAACCCTCTGTTGCTCATTTTCCTTCCTGTAAATTTCCATTTCTTAAAACACTTAACCATAAGATATGTCAGGTCTGATGGGGAATAGATGTCTGTAATCTGATGTGAGGAAAATAGAGAATAAACCCGATCATTGACTACCTTTGCAAAAATATCCATTCAGGGTGTCTTAGACTCTAACTTCTTAATAAACAAAAATATACGTCCATGAAGGGTGATAAA
>JAAXUD010000265.1 GCA_013336205.1 Lentimicrobium sp.
CATTAATTCTCCTGCAGGTATTTTTATACCTTTGCACCGTTTTATAAACGAAAAATTAACGTATGAAAGCATATGTATTCCCCGGACAGGGTGCTCAATTTGTAGGAATGGGCAAAGATTTATACGATGGCAACACAATGGCCAAAGAGATGTTTGAGCAAGCCAATGAAATTCTTGGCTTCCGGATTACTGATCTGATGTTTGCAGGCACTGATGAAGATCTGAGACAAACCAGGGTAACCCAGCCAGCTATTTTTCTACATTCAGTTATACTTGCTAAAACACTAGGTTCAGACTTTCAGCCTGATATGACAGCCGGTCATTCCCTGGGTGAGTTTTCTGCCCTCGTAGCAGCCGGTGCCCTTTCATTCGAAGACGGTCTTAAACTTGTTTACGCCCGTGCAATGGCTATGCAGAAAGCCTGCGAAGCAGAACCTTCAACGATGGCTGCAATTCTTGGCCTAGAAGACGCTAAGGTAGAAGAAGTCCTTGCCGGAATTGACGAAATAGTTGTTCCTGCCAATTATAACAGCCCCGGACAATTAGTGATCAGCGGCTCAATGAAAGGAATTGAAGTTGCCTGCGAACTATTGAAAGCTGCCGGAGCCAAACGTGCATTACCCCTGAAAGTTGGTGGTGCTTTTCATTCACCACTGATGGAACCTGCCCGCGTTGAGCTGGCCGCAGCTATTAATGCAACAAACTTTAATACACCTGTTTGCCCTGTTTATCAGAATGTAACAGGAAAACCTGTTACAGAACCTGCCCTGATCCGTGAAAACCTCGTGGCACAACTTACGGCTCCCGTGCGTTGGACACAGAGTGTTCAGAATATGGTAGCCGATGGTGGGGATATTTTTGTGGAAGTAGGCCCCGGTACTGTATTACAGGGACTTGTTAAAAAAATAGCACCGGGCGTTGAAGCGATGAGCGCTTAAAAATCAACAATTGATTCTTAGATCAAAAGAATACTTCCGCCAGGAATTATCATAGAAAATGCCGGTTCAAAAGCCGGCATTTTCTATTCCTGTTTACCGATCATAACTTCGGTTGACTTGATAATTGCAAATACCTCATCCCCCACTTTCAGGTTCAGGTCTGTAATGCTATCCATTGTAATAACGGAACTCAGAAGGTTACCGTTTCCAATATCAATGGTTAATTTGGCAGTAACAACTCCGGGTTTAATTTCCGTGAGGATGCCTTTTAACTGGTTTCGGGCGCTGATTTTCATAATCATCTAATTTTTATAGTATAAACAGTTTAAAAGGCTTTGTTATTGAATTTTTGACAAATAAAATAGGACATGGCCTCAAGAATTCTGAAATCATGAACCAAAATGCTTTTTTTAACCTAAGTTGAGTGATTTTCTTTCCCAAATCGTTAAATTTGGGTATAAGATAAATAGTTTTTCCGGATCAAATTCGTAGCTTTGTTTGTATTCAGAACAATTGTCTCATACCAAATAACCGGATTGACAAAATGGGAGTCCTGGATTATCTTATCATCGGCTCAGGCTTTGGAGGAAGTGTAGCTGCTTTACGTCTTGCTGAAAAGGGATATAAAGTTGCAGTGCTGGAGCAGGGTCAGCGGTTTTCACCGGATGATTTTCCAAAATCAGACTGGAACCTGAAAAAATTCCTCTGGGCTCCTGCTTTCGGCTGGCATGGTATTCTCAGATGCCACTTTTTCAGAAAAGTTTTTATTTTGACAGGTACCGGTGTAGGAGGTGGAAGTCTGGTTTATGCCAATACCCTGATGAAGCCTGGTGATGATTTTTTTAGTAATCAGGCATGGCTAAATGGCATTGACTGGAAGGAGGAACTGACCGTTCATTATGAGGCTGCAGGCAAAATGCTGGGAGCTGCCCGCTTCCCTGTTTCTGAGAATGCTGAAGATCTTGTATTAAAAGAGATTGCAGTTGAAATGGCCATGGAGAAAACCTTCTGCATGGTAGACACTGGCGTGTATTATGGCGATCCTGAAAAGGAAACAGACCCATATTTTAATGGGGAAGGGCCCCTGAGAAAAGGTTGCACAGGTTGCGGCGGGTGCATGACCGGATGCCGGGAGAATGCAAAGAACACCCTTGATAAAAACTACCTGTGGTTCGCCGAGAAGCATGGTGTTCAGATTTTCCCTGGTACCAGGGCTGAAAAAATTGAATATAAAGAAGGAATTTACCGGATTTACACACAGAAATCCGGTCGCGATGGGGTCAGCGGCCTGTTTGAGACACGCGGTCTTGTAGTAAGTGCCGGTACGACAGGAACACTGGAATTACTGCTAAAGCAAAAATTTCATTACAAAACACTTCAGCAATTATCTCATACATTGGGAAGTAATGTCCGTACCAATTCACAAAGCATAAGTGGCCTGGTTGATGCTGACAGGAAACTGAACAATGGGGTAGCGATTACCTCCATTTTCAGCCCTGAACCCGGCACCCATATTGAGATGGTAAAATTCAACGACCGAAGCGGTGCAATCACTCACATCGGTGGTTTCAGTGCCGACCATCCCAGCCCTGGTAAAAGGGCAGGACATGTCATTCTGAGGTCATTGCAGCACCCGCTCAGGATGTTGCGCCTGCTCTTTTCATTCAGATGGGGAAAACGAAGTATTGTAATGCTCGTGATGCAGACACACGATAGCGCTCTGAGGATGGAACTAAAAAAAGGATTGTTTGGCATGAGGCTTAGGTTTGACCGAAATAGTGGAAAAGTACCGGCTTTTATACCGGCTGGTCAGAAAGTACTTTATAAATATGCAGATAAAGTAAAAGGAACTCCACTCAACAGCCTGACTGAGTCCATGTTTAACATGTCAACCACAGCGCACATCATTGGTGGATGCCCAATGGGCAACATAAGCGCTGAAGGTGTAGTTGATGAAAATTTCAGGGTACATGGCTACGAAAACATGTATATACTTGATAGTTCAATTATTCCTTGTAACCCTGGAGTAAATCCCAGTCTGACAATTCTTGCTTTGAGTGAGTATGCGATGGGGAAGATAGATCGGAAAGCATAGATTATTGGTGGCTTCGATACATTTTGCATTCACTATTCTACAATCACACAAGATATATAAATGCAAAACACTCAGCCACCAATAATATCCGGTGACTGAGTGCTTCATTTTGATGCTCAAAAATCAATAAATCCTGAAAGCGGTGTATCGAAGGCAACGGTTTCTACCTTTTTACATACTGCTGTTCATAGTATTTCTGGTAATCGCCTGAAGTGATATTAACCATCCATTCCTCATTCTGCAGATACCAGTCAACCGTTGCTTCGAATCCCTCGGTAAATTTGATGGTCGGTTCCCAGCCCAGCTCATTTTTTATTTTGGTTGCATCAATGGCATAGCGTAAATCATGGCCGGCACGATCTTTAACATAGGTAATCAGTTTGGCTGATTCACCCGGCGTGCGGCCAAGTTTTTGATCCATAATTTCACACAATTTCTGAATCAGCTGAATATTCTGCCATTCGTTGTTGCCACCAATATTATAGGTTTCGCCTTCTGTGCCTTTATGGAAAATCAGATCAATAGCCTTAGCGTGATCTTCTACGTACAACCAATCACGAACATTCTCCCCTTTTCCGTATACAGGCAATGGCTTATTGGTTCTTATATTGTTGATAAACAAGGGAACCAGCTTTTCAGGAAACTGAAATGGACCATAATTATTAGAGCAGTTTGAAATCACAACCGGCAGGTGAAAAGTGTGAAAGTAGGCCCTCACAAGGTGGTCGCTGCTTGCCTTGCTGGCAGAATAAGGACTGCGCGGATCGTAAGGTGTCGTCTCCAGGAATTTCCCTTCATCACCAAGTGAACCATACACTTCATCGGTAGAAATGTGGTAGAAGCGCTTACCTGATAAATCATTGCTCCATATTGCCCGTGCTGCATTTAATAGATTTACAGTTCCAACAATATTAGTCATTATAAATTCCATTGGATTTGAAATGGAACGGTCTACGTGGGACTCAGCAGCCAGGTGAACCACGCCATCAAAACGGTATTTGTCAAATAACTGCTGTATCCAGGGTCCGTCAGTGATATCGCCTTTTTCAAAAGTGTAGTTGGGCAAATTCTCAATATCCGTCAGGTTAGCCAGGTTTCCGGCATAGGTAAGTTTATCGAGGTTAACAATTTTATAATCAGGATATTTGATTACAAATAATCTTACTACGTGTGAACCAATAAAACCGGCACCTCCGGTTATCAGGATAGTTTTCATGAGGTTGATTTATGTGTTTATTTCGTTTATTATTTCTTCCCGGCCAGTGCAAGTTCCCATTTCCAGGCCGAGCTCATCATTTCATCGAGGCCTTTTACGGCTTTCCAGCCAAGCTCATCGTTGGCAAAAGAAGTGTCGGCCCATACTTTTTCAATATCACCGGGCCGTCGACCCACAATTTTATAGTTTAACGATTGTCCGCTTACTTTTTCAAAGGATTTGATTACTTCAAGTACCGAAAATCCATTTCCGGTTCCCAGGTTAAATATTTCAAAATCCGATTTGCCGGCTTTCTCTATCATCCTGTTTACCGCAACAACATGCGCTTTAGCGAGATCAACCACATGAATATAATCGCGCACAGCCGTTCCGTCGGGCGTATCATAATCAGACCCGAAAACACTGAGTGATTGCCGCAAACCGATGGCTGTCTGGGTAATAAACGGAACAAGGTTATTGGGAACACCCAACGGCAATTCGCCAATCAGGGCAGAATCATGTGAACCAATCGGATTAAAGTAACGCAGGGCAATAGATTTAAGCCCGTAAGCTTCGACCGCAAAGCGAATAATCTGCTCCGACATCTGCTTTGTGTTACCATACGGCGACCAGGCTTCTTTTATTGGCGATGTTTCCTTTACGGGAAGTTCATCGGGCTGACCATAAACAGTACAGGAGGAGGAGAAAACAAGGTTAGCAATCTTGTTGTCTTTCATTCCCTGCAGGAT
>JAAXUD010000017.1 GCA_013336205.1 Lentimicrobium sp.
AAGTAAAAGATATCGCATGGCAGGTTTAAGGAATTTTCAGTTAACGGTTAAAAAGCAGTCGCTCTCCCAATTGGGAATCATCAAAATTATTATTGCTCCACGCCAGGTGGCCTCCGACAAAAGTATGGGTTATTTTGGAGCAAAAAGTCTGGCCTTCGAAAGGAGACCATCCGCATTTGTAAAGGATATTTTCAGCATTCACCGTCCAGCAGGCATCCGGATCAACCAGAACCAGGTCGGCATGATAGCCCTGTCGGATAAAACCCCTGCGGTCGACATTAAAAATCCGGGCAGGTGCATGGCACATCTTTTCCACAACCATGGCCGGCGATAGTTTCTCTTCCTTACTCATTTCGAGCATGGCTACCAGCGAATGCTGAACCAGCGGTCCGCCCGACGGGCATGAGAAATAAGATTTCGACTTCTCCTCCTTTGTATGCGGTGCATGATCCGTAGCCACCACATCAATATGTCCATCAAGCAAGGCTTTGAGCAAAGCCTCTTTATCTGATCTGGACTTAATGGCCGGGTTCCATTTTATCCTTGAGCCGAGACGGTCATAATCTTCCTCCGAAAACCACAGATGATGAACACAGACTTCCGCGGTGATCCGTTTACTGCCATTGGACGGTTTATTTGAAAGCAGTGAGATTTCATCCGCCGTTGAAAGATGAAGGATATGAAGCCGGGTATTGTGCTTCAGCGCGAGTTCAACCGCCAGGGTGCTGGACTTAAGGCAGGCTTCCCGACTGCGTATGTATGGATGTGCATTCACAGGCACCAGTTCACCAAATCTTTCTTTGTGTCGTGCTGTATTTTCAATAATGGTTTTTTCATCTTCGCAGTGAACCGCAACTAAGGTAGGCGAATGCTTGAAAATCCCTTCAAGTGTCTCTAAATTATCAACCAACATATTACCGGTAGAGGCACCCATAAACACCTTGATGCCACATACGGTGCGAGGGTCAGTTCTTACAATCTCACTCAGGTTATCGTTGGAAGCACCCATATAAAACGAATAGTTGGCAAGCGACTTTTCCCTTGCCATGCGGTACTTTTGTTCCAGCAACTCCTGGGTAAGTGTATTGGGCACTGTGTTGGGCATTTCCATAAAAGAAGTTATACCCCCTGCAACTGCTGCCCGGCTTTCAGTATACAGATCCCCTTTGTGTGTTAAGCCCGGATCACGAAAATGGACCTGGTCGTCAATCACACCGGGAAGCAGCCATTTGCCTTTTGCATCAATAAGTATTGCATCGTTAAGGCCTTCAATACCAATGTCCTGTATCCCTTCAGCTACCAGGCTTATCAGGCCATTATTAATAAGGACACTTCCTGTAAAAGCCCTGCCTTCATTAATGATGGTGGCCCCTGAAATTAAGTATTTCTTTTTCATGGAAAATGTGCTTCACCACCTGACAACCATCAGGTTCGCTTTGCAAAGGTATGAATAATAAGGTGGAATTGTGCCTGGTTCAGGCAGCCTTTTTGGGTCTGATACACTTGAACCGGAGCTGGATAACACCCAGAATAGCTTCACGAAAGATACCGCTGCTCATTTTAGAGGTGCCTTCAGTACGATCGGTAAAGATAATGGGGACTTCTGTTATTTTGAAACCAAGTTTCCAGGCGGTATATTTCATTTCTATCTGGAAGGCATAACCGGTAAACTTAATGCGCTCAAAGTCAATAGTTTCAAGAACTTTCCTTCTGTAGCATTTAAATCCGGCCGTTGTATCCATTATTTTCATGCGGGTGATGGTGCGCACATAATAGGAAGCGAAGTAAGACATTAAAACCCGGCCCATTGGCCAGTTTACAACGTTTACACCTTTTATATACCTTGAACCGATGGCCACATCAGCGCCCTGGTTGGCACAGGCATCATACAGCTTCAACAAATCATCGGGATTGTGCGAAAAATCGGCATCCATCTCGAATACGTAAGAATAACTATGGCTCAACGCCCATTTAAAACCATGTATGTAAGCGGTGCCAAGTCCCAGTTTACCTTTACGCTCTTCCATATGCAATCGACCGGTAAACTCTGGCATCAGGCTACGGACAATGGCAGCGGTACCGTCAGGAGAATTGTCTTCTACAATCAGAACATCAAATTCCTTATTGAGTGAGAAAACTTTGCGGATAATCCGCTCGATATTCTCTTTTTCGTTGAAGGTGGGAATTACAACCAGACTATCTTTCACACGCTAGGTTTTAAAGAGCGAAATTAAACTAAAATCAGTGTATGCAAAACTAAAAGAGGTGAAATCAGGAAAAAATTAAGAAATTTTAATGATTGATCGTTTACCTGCTTAAAATCAGGAAAGTTGGCAGGTGATCGCTGTAACCATTGAGGTATTTTCCACCTGCAAATGTCCTGAAAGGATTTCCCGCATATTTACCTTCCTGTTCCAATAAGAATTTCTCATTATAAACCCCGGCACTCTGAAATTTCCAGCCTCTTCCTCTTCTGCTGATCAGGGGTTCTGAGATTATGATCTGATCAAAAAGGTTCCACTTACCCTTATAGGTAAGCGATCCTTTCCCACTTTGGTGGATTTCCCACATTGGGTTATACAACTCCCCTTTATTAATGCCGGCTCTTTGTCCTTTCGCACCCAAAACAACCGCCACACTGCTGTCGGCAGGATCATCATTCAGATCTCCCATAAGGAATATCTTTGCTTTTTTATGCTTAACTGCAAGGGAGTCAATTAAATGCCGGCTGAGTTTTGCGGCTTCAGCCCTGTACTCCGGACCACTATAGCGTGATGGCCAGTGATTCACAATAATACTGATCTGATCGCCATCCAGCTCACCGGTCACCACCAGTTGATCACGCGTTAAAAACTCAGGCTGCCCTGCTATGGTCAAACGATTTGATGTGGTATGAATAACTTTGAAAACTGAAGGCTTATAAAGCAGCCCAACGTCAATACCACGCTCGTCGGGCGAATCATAATGCACAATCTGATAATCCATCTTATCAAGCGGTGCGGTTTTAATCAAATCTTCAAGAACCCCAAGGTTTTCCACTTCGGCGAGTCCGATAACAGAAGGCCCGCCGGCAACACTTCCTGAACCTATTTGAGCAATTACACTTGCCATATGAGCTAGTTTGGTATTGTAACGCTCCCGGGTCCAGTTGCTTTTCCCGGAAGGAAGAAACTCAGCATCATTGGTTTTCGGATCATCAATGGTATCAAACAGATTCTCCAGATTGTAGAAAGCAATGCAGGAAAGCTTAGCCTCGTTTTTCTGAGCGAATGCCTGAAAAGAGCCAGACAGGAGTATTACGAAAAAAGAAATAAATAACAGATGGGAGTTTCGGAACAATTTCATTCTGTATGAATTAATCATGAGATAGTAAATAAAGAAGTCAGGATAGTAAACCTGAAGGGCCACAAAGATATTGATATTATCAGATATTTTCAGTTACTCATTGTTCCCTGATAGTTACGGAAATGGAAATATCACGTCATTAGCATGGCCGCTGTGTTTAATAACGCTTCCGTCCTGATAAACCAGATAATGCTTTACAATTCTGCACCTGAGTTACTTGCATCAGAATGTTAAATATTTAACAAGTAACAGATAAATAATCAGAAATGCCCATTGCCACTGAGAAAATACTTGTACTTTTGTAGCCTGAATGATTATCCTTCAGATAAAAAATATTCTTTAAATAATTTAATATCATCAGCTTATGAAAGTTTTTTTACCCATGATTGTTGTATTATTTACAACACTTTTTGCATCTGCACAAACACCCAACGACCTGTTCTTTTCAGAATACGTAGAAGGAAGCGGCAACAACAAAGCCCTTGAAATTTACAATCCAACCAACCAGACCATTGATCTGAGCGTTTATTATGTGCTACGTTTCAGCAACGGTGCTTCCACTTTCGCCGAAGGAGGTGCAACCCGCCTCTCAGGAACCCTGGAACCATTTAAAACATTTGTACTGGTAAACGGTCAGACAACCTCTACCCCAACTTCTCCGGCATGTAGCCCTGTTCTTCAGGCACTGGCCAACCAGCTCGATGGGGTTTATCCTGCACCTACCTACATGAATGGAAACGATGCTATGGCGTTGGTTAAAACTCCCAATGGGGAAGCTCCGAATGCCGATATGTCAAATGTTACATCGGTTGACCTCTTCGGTCAGATTGGCCTTGGTGCTGCAATTGCTGCCAATACCGGCTGGTCATATGTGCAGGATTCTACGTTATCTTACAATAATTCAAACGATGTTCCTGTTACAGGAAAAGTAGTAAATTATATTGTTCAGAAAAATGCTACAGACGGAAGCTCATTCGGCCCTTTCTGGATGTCATGGACTTCAGATCACTCCCTGATCCGCAAATCTACCGTTGTTAAAGGTGTTTTGGTTAATCCAAATCCATTCAATGTTAAAATGGAATGGGATACAGTTCCTGCTGTACTCGATACAAATGGCTTTTTTGTATACAAAGACATCTGGACAAACCTTGGTTCGCATGAGTGTGTAGCCGCTTCAGCTGGCATCGATGATAATACTTCCGGTTCATGGTTTGCTGTTTATCCAAACCCGATAGTTTCAGACCGCTTCAGCCTCGTATCAAAACTACCGGTTAAAGAAGTTGAAATTTATGGTGTAACCGGTCAAAAATTCTTCAATCAATCTTATGAAAACAGAAAGAATGAGATTGAAGTTGGTCCATTTAAACTTGCCAAAGGAATTTATATTGTGAAAGTAACTTCCTCAAGCAATGTTACCACCGTTAAAAAAATACTGGTTAACTAAACTTGCACCTGATTTTAATAATTCATGCCATTATCGGGCACCTGAAAGTGAGCAATGTTTCAGTTCAGGTGCCTGATTAAATATTATAAATACCCTCTAAATGTCGCACAAATACCTTCTCATTACCTTACTGGTTTTCTTCAATATTTCGGTTGTTGCTCAGAAACAACCGGTTAGTGGTGTTGTAAAAGATTCACTAAGTGGCGAAACCATTGTCGGAGCCAATGTTATCATTAAAGGAACCACCACAGGAACCGTTACAGATATTAATGGAAAGTTCACCCTTGAATTAAACAAAGGGAAACATATACTGCAGGTTTCCTTTGTTGGTTACAATATGATTACAAAAGAAGTTACAGTTGCAGGCAGTCCCGTAGCCGTGACTTTTACCTTAGGGGCTTCGGTATTTCTTGATGGCATTGAGGTTACGGCCGATTACGCGAAAGTGCGTGAAACGCCGGTAGCTTTTACAACACTTCTGCCTGCCAAAATTGAAGAACGGCTTTCAGGTCAGGACATTCCCATGCTGCTTAATAAAACACCCGGTGTATATGCCACACAACAGGGCGGTGGCGATGGCGATGCCCGCATCACTATCCGCGGATTCAGCCAGCGCAATGTAGCCGTTATGCTGGATGGAATACCTGTCAACGATATGGAAAATGGCTGGGTTTACTGGTCAAACTGGTTCGGATTGGATGCTGTAACCAGAAGTATTCAGGTACAACGTGGGCTCGGCGCCTCAAAACTGGCACTTCCGTCAGTTGGAGGAACCATGAATATTATCACCAAAGGGATTGACAACAAAAGGCAATACAGTATAGAACAGGGAGTTGATGCGGAAGGTAAACTGACCACAAACCTGGGTCTTACTACCGGCAGACTGAAAAACGGCTGGGGCATTACCCTGGCCGGGGCTTATAAAACCGGCAACGGCTGGGTTGAAGAAACCAGTGTTAATGCCTGGTTTTTTTACACTAAAGTTGACAAAATCTGGGGCAATCACTTAACCAGTCTCACCGCTTTTGGCGCGCCCCAGACTCACAAACAACGCAACTACAAACGTGCGATTGCAGATTATGACACTGCCTATGCCAAGGAGCATGGTGTAAATTCAGAAGACATTCCAATAATCAACAACCAGGGAATTGATTATAATGCGCATTGGGGATATATTCAAAGGGATGCTGAACAATGGAACAGCGATTATACCGCACGCATCATAGACCCGAATGCAAAGAAAGAAGTATTGAACGAAATGGTAAATACTTATTTCAAACCACAATTCAGTCTTCGCGACCTCTGGACAGTAAATGACCGGCTTTCGGTTACCAATATTGCTTACTTATCTCTGGGAACCGGCGGTGGTGTTCAGCCCCGAAGCAGTCTTAAGAATACAAATCTGATAACTCCGGCCGATTACGAAAACAATGATGGCCTTTATGGACAGGACGAAATTGGCCAGATAAACTGGCAAAGCATATACAACCAGAATACAAAACCTACAAACTCGGGCTTCGGATTTGTTTACCCGATTGACCCGGCTTACAGTGATAAACTCTATTATTCGCGTAACTACCTGGTTCAAAATAGCAACAACCATGTCTGGTATGGTTTGCTGTCAACTTTTTCCTATAAACTTAACCAGGAATTCACATTATCAGGGGGTGTTGACCTTAGGTCGTATACAGCAGAGCACTATAGTGAAATTACTGATTTATTAGGCGGCGACTATGCCATTGATGTAGCTGATAAGCGTAATAACTATGAATCAGATAGTTCACTGGCCATGAAAAGGGTTGGTGATAAGGTGAACTTTTATTACGATGGTCTTGTAAACTGGGGGGGCGCTTTCGGATTGATAGAGTATAAAGTAGGTAAAGTCAGTGCTTTTGTGAACCTTACCACTTCCGTGAGCGGTTACAAAAAGAAAGACTATTTTGGCAACAAAGAGTCTGATTGGAAATACAAACCAGGGTTTACCTTTAAAACAGGAGCAAACTACAATATTGACAAGCACAACAACGTATTCTTCAATCTTGGGTATCTCTCAAAAACAAAAGATTACAAATACTATTTTTCAGGATTTACTGCTAATTTTCTACCCGATTCTATTACTAAAAACGAAAAAGTCAAGGCTTTTGAGCTGGGCTACAGTTATGCCAGTAAACAATTTACTGCCAACCTTAACACCTATCTGACTTTATGGGAAAACAAACCTACAAATCAGGTAAGAGGACAATACACAGACCCTGTAACCGGAGCTGAAGGATATACCTATGGTGATATTCCGGGTATGGATGCCAGGCACATTGGTGTTGAGTTGGATTTTATTTATAAAATAACGGAATCTCTTGATTTTCAAGGCTTAATATCAATAGGCGATTGGATATGGAATAAAAAAATCGAAAATCTCCAGATGTATTTCTCAGACAACAATCAGCCGGCAAATGTTTTCAGCTTTGATGCAACCGGCATACATGTTGGCGATGCAGCACAGACCCAGTATGGTGCAAGCCTCAGGTTTGAGCCTGTTAAAGGCTTATACTTTGAAGGAGGTGCGACTTTCTTCGACAGGTATTATGCTGATTTCAACCCGGAAGAATGCACCGATGAAGCCGGCAACCCGGTTGAATCATGGAGGATGCCAGCCTATGCCTTAATGGATTTTCATGCCGGTTATCGTTTCAAAATCCAGTCAATGAAGAAACTTAATTTCACCTTCAGGTTAAATATGCTCAACGCACTGGATAAAACCTATATTTCAGATGCCAAGAACAATGACACCTACATACAGAACCCATACAATACGTTTGATGCGCGCTCTTCCTCAGTTTTTATGGGTGCAGGCAGACAAATTACTGCTTCTTTTAAGATTATGTTTAACTAAGCTGTAAATCAAAAAAATGAAAAGTCACAATAATAACAGAAATAATCAAAACAATCATTCATGAAAAAAACATTAATCCTTGCGCTGGCATTCCTCGGAATTTCTACTATGATAAGTGCGCAAAACACTATTCTTGAAGCCAGGAGTATGCCAATTGGCTCAGTGGTAACCGTTAAAGGGATAGTTACCAATGGTGCTGAACTGGGTGTTATCCGCTACTTTCAGGACAATACTGCCGGCATAGCAGCCTATGGCTCACTGGTTAGCCCGATTATGCGAGGCGATTCAGTTACCATTACCGGTACCCTGAAAAATTACAATCAGTTGCTCGAACTTGACCCGGTGAGCAATGTGGTTATCCGGTCAACCGGTAATCCGGTACCTGAGCCAATTATGGTTTCACCGGCGCAAATTGGCGAAGCATACGAAGGTATGCTGCTGGGCGTTGACAATGTGACCTTCCCTGACGGTGGCGGCGTTTTTGCCGGCAATAAAAAGTATGAATTTATTTCCAACGGCGAGAGCGGTTTCATATACGTGAAAACCAGCCAGACCGATATCGTAGGACAACCCATTCCAAGCGGCTTTGCAAGTCTGACCGCCGTTTGCTCTCAGTTTGACTACAACAGCCCTACCGCGGGTTATCAGTTGCTCCCACGCACAATCAGCGACATTCAACTGGTTAGTTCTATCTACCTCACCGGTCCGCTTAACAACACCAACTTCACACAAACAAGCCTGGATTTCAGCTGGACAACCAATATTGCAGGTACCACAGAAATGTATTATGGATTATCACCGGAAACTGTTAACTCAAACCTTATAAGTGGCACAGGTGGCTCAACCGAACATGAGATCTCAATAACAGGTGTTTCAGCCGGTCAGGTAATCTGGGTTCAGGCATTTTCAGTTAATGGTGATACCGCCGTTTCAGGAATCATTCCATTTGCTACAATCTCCAATTCAAGCGGCGACATGAAAGTTTATTTTAATACAGCCGTTGATCATGCATACTCACATGGCGTTGACGCTATTGTTTTACCTTCTGCAATTGATGACACCCTGATAAGCTATATCAACAGGGCAAAATATTCTGTAGATCTTACCATGTACAATTTCAACAACCAGGGAATCAGCAATGTTAGCAATGCATTAAAAGCAGCCGCAAACAGAGGTGTTACCGTGCGGGTGATCGGTTGCGGTACTACGGCCAATCTTGGAATTGATGAACTCGCAGGCTCCGATGTAAATGTGCTGGTTGGTCCTTCAAGCAGTGACAGAGAAGGGATAATGCACAATAAATTCATTCTTTTTGATACAGAATCCGCTGACCCGAACGATCCTCTGGTATGGACCGGTTCAACCAACCTTACCGATGGCCAGATAAACCTGGATGCCAATAATGTTATTATTGTTCAGGATCAGAGTCTTGCCCGCTCGTTTAAGATTGAATTTGAGGAAATGTGGGGATCGGACAACAGTACCCCAAATTCAGCAAATGGACGTTTTGGCGCTACAAAGAAAAACAACACACCACATGAATTCAATATCAATGGAAAGAGGGTTGAGTGCTATTTTAGTCCATCTGATGGAGTGAATACACGTATTGTGAATAATATTAATTCTGCTGACCATGACCTCAGCATTGCTACCATGTTGATTACCCGCAACGAAATGGCAGATGCAATTGCTGCCAGGAATTCAGCCGGTGTGGCCGCAAATGTACTCACCAATACCGAAGGCAACAATGGAGCAACCGTTAACACTATCCTGATTGCAGCCCTTGGCACCCATTACACATTCGACGACGTTTCAAACGGCATCATGCATCACAAGTATATGATCGTAGATCAGGATGCGCCGGATTCAGATCCTTTCGTGTTCACCGGCTCACACAACTGGAGTGCTGCAGCTGACAATACCAACGATGAAAATACCCTGATCGTTCATGATGCAACCATTGCCAATCTTTATTATCAGAATTTTGTTTATCGTTTTGTTGAAAACAATGGTGTACTTTTCGAGTTGTCAGGTCCTCCCACTGCTGTTAACGATTCAGCCACAACCACCGCTGATGTTGACGTATCGGTTGTTGTTAAAGCAAATGACATTTTTGAAGCTCCGGTTACAGTTAGTATTGAGACTCCGGCTACGCAAGGAAATGCCTATATTCCTTTCACCAATCCAAATGTTATCAACTACCTGCCCAATGCCGGGTTTACCGGACTTGATTCCGTTACTTACAAAATCGCTTACCAGGCTTCACCTGATCTTTTTGCTACTGCTAAAATTTATATTACAGTGAAAGGCAGCGACGGGATCAATGACAATGCAGGCAACCGCAGGCTGTTTGTATATCCGAACCCGGTGCAGAATGGCAATGTGAATGTATCCTTATTCCTCAATTCACGTGAACAGGGAACAATTCAACTTCTCGACCTGACAGGAAAGCAGCTTTTTGAACAGGCAGTTACCCTTACCAATGGTGAAAACGTGCTCAGTTATAAATTCGCTGAATCATACAAAGGCGTTTATTTCCTGATGTTAAAAACAAATAAGGCTGTTTGGTCACAGAAAGTATTGTTTGAATAGGCAACAGTAATTCTATTTCTAAAAAGGCTGTCCTTCGGGTTCAGCCTTTTTTTTATTACTGTCAATATTCAGCTTAATATTGACAGTAGGTAATCAATATTTTGCCAAATATTGACAGCATGCCCTATGAATTTTGACTTGATCCTAAAAAACAAAACATATTAAGGGATTTGAAAAAAAATCACTCAATATAACCCCTGATTCATTGTCAGATAAATCAGACCAGCTTAATTCTGGATTACCAATAGAGATAATTCTGATAATCTGTATTCTCTTACATTTTTTACGGCAGCAGATATAAAGTACAACGGCACAAAAGTGATTTTCTGCTCAGGCATATTGCCATATTGAGCATCTGAAAATACTACAGCTTTTTCAATAGTCTTAAATGTATCCATTAATAAATGCAGGCTTTTTAGCCTTCCCGAACTACCGCTTTTAACTTCAATGGGTATGATCTTCCCCTGTTTTTCTATGAGGAAATCGATTTCAGCATTGCTGCTTCATGCAAACCAAACTTTTAAAATAACAAGGGTATTTTCGTAGTCATCCTTTAAATTAAAAAGAGTAGTATTATATGTAGCCTATATTACTTTGAGCCCGCCTTCACTGCGTTACGTCGGGTAAACTTTTTACCTGTCTGCTTGGATGCCCAAGCAATCAGGCAGGCTTTGAGCTTGGTTGATTATTTCGCCCCTTCAGAGCTTACTGCCCGGGGAATCTTTTAAACCGTGGGTTCCGCTGCGGTTCGCCCATGGTTATTGAGATTCCGCCCCTACGGGGCTCTGTGACTTATTGTTTCTCCATCTTTTGATCACTTTGTCCCTCCGTCACTTCGTCTCTCTGTCTCTATGTCCCTGAGTCTGCCGGTAGCTTCGATACTTTTTGCGAAATCAAAATTGCACTTTCTAATCAATGATTAATTCGCAAAACACTCAGCCACCTCTTTCTTCTCAATGTTAAAATTGGAAATTGGATATTAGATCCCTTCTCCTCGTCTCCTTGTCTCCTCTCTCAGTCCTTCAGTCTCTAAGTCCCTTAGTCTCTATGCCCCTCATTATCAGCAGAAACCATCTCCTCCAACGGCAGCAACGCCTGTATGGCCTTTGAAACCGAGTCAACATCGCGGAAAGAGAGGCTGAGTTTGTCGTTTACTTCTTTCATGCGGCAGGTTTTCTGGTAAACCTGGATAAACTGCAGGACAATGGAAAAAATATTACTCTGGTAGAATGGAGATTCCTTATTTGTTATGAAAGTTGCCGTCATAATTCCGTTGCGCAGGCTGATTTTCTCGAAGCCAAGACTGCGGGCCGATCTACGCAAACGGATGGTGTTAAGCAGTTCCTGTGTTTGCTGGGGGACCGGGCCAAAACGGTCGATGAGTTTCTCCTGGAATTTCAGCAAATCCTCTTCAACACTCATACTGTCCAGCTCCTTATAGAGGCTCAGCCTCTCAGTAATGTTGGTTACATAACTATCGGGCATCATGATCTCAAGGTCGGTTTCAATCAGACATTCCTTTACATAAGCCTTCTGAACAGGCTCCTGCTCGTCATACAATCCCTTGAAATCAGACTCTCTGAGCTCCAGAATGGCTTCGTCAAGAATTCGCTGATACATTTCAAACCCGATTTCTGAAATGAAACCACTTTGCTCAGCACCCAGTATGTTGCCGGCTCCCCGGATATCAAGATCGCGCATGGCAATGTTAAAACCACTACCCAACTCCGAAAACTCCTCAATAGCTTTAAGGCGTTTCCGGGCTTCATCTGTTAACACCGAAAGAGGCGGTGCCAGCAGGTAGCAGAATGCTTTTTTATTAGTACGCCCTACCCTGCCGCGCAACTGGTGCAAATCGCTGAGACCATAGTTTTGCGCTTCATTGATGATAATGGTGTTGACATTCGGGATATCAAGGCCCGATTCGATGATGGTGGTTGCAACCAGCACATCGTAATATCCTTCTACAAAATCGAGCATTATCTTCTCGAGTTTATGACCATCCATCTGTCCATGACCGATGGCTATCTTTGCGTCAGGTACCAAACGCTGTATCATGCCGGTGACTTCCTGAATATTATTAATGCGGTTATTCACCACAAACACCTGTCCACCCCGGGAGAGCTCAAAATGAATGGCATCGCGGATAACTTCTTCATTAAATGCATGAAGTTCTGTTTGAACCGGATAGCGGTTGGGAGGAGGTGTATTGATAACACTCAGGTCGCGGGCACCCATCAGTGAAAACTGCAAAGTGCGCGGAATGGGGGTTGCAGTCAGTGTCAGCGTGTCAACATTGACCTTTAGTTTTTTCAACTTCTCCTTGGTGGCCACCCCAAATTTCTGTTCTTCATCAATAATCATCAGCCCCAGATCCTTAAATTTAACATCCTGGCTAACAATCCGGTGCGTCCCGATAAGGATATCAATTTTCCCATCAGCCAGATCTTTGAGGGTTTGGGTCTGTTCTTTGGCACTCTTAAACCGGTTAATATAGTCGACCCTGCAGGGAAATGCCTTCAGGCGTTCACTAAATGTTTTGTTGTGCTGTAGCGCAAGAATGGTGGTCGGCACCAATACCGCAACCTGTTTGCTGTCGGCTACCGCCTTGAATGCTGCCCTGATGGCTATTTCTGTTTTCCCGAATCCGACATCACCGCACACAAGGCGATCCATGGGGTAGGATTTCTCCAGATCGCGTTTTACGTCAGCGGTTGCTTTTACCTGATCGGGGGTATCTTCATAAATAAATGAGGCTTCCAGCTCATGCTGCATGTAGGTGTCAGGTGTAAAAGTAAAACCATCGGCCGCTTTACGCTCGGCATATAGCTTTATCAGGTCTTTGGCTATGTCCTTAACCCGCTGCTTGGTTTTACTCTTCAGCTTATTCCAGGCATTGGAGCCCAGCTTGTTGAGGCTCGGGATTGTTCCTTCTTTGCCCACGTACTTTGAGATACGGTGCAGGGAATGAATGCTGACGTAAAGAATGTCGCTGTTCTGGTATATCAGCCGGATGGCTTCCTGCTGCCGGCCGTTGTTTTCGATCTTTTCAAGTCCATCAAACCGTCCTACTCCGTGGTCGATGTGTGTAACATAATCACCTGGCTGCAGGTCATAAATCTCCTTCATGGTAATGGCCTGCTTTCCGGCATAACCATCGCGGATGCGGTATTTGTGGTAACGCTCAAATATCTGGTGGTCGGTATAACAGGCCAGCTTATGTTCACGGTCGATAAATCCTTCGTGCAGCGAAAGATTCTGCAACTCGTAGTTAAGTTTAGAATCCGGAATGCCCCTGTTGGCTTTCAGGTCACTGAAAATGGTCTGAATGCGTTCGGTTTGCTTCGGATTGTCGGAAAGAATCAGGTTTCTTATTCCTGAGGCGCTATTCTCATCCAGATTTTGCAGAAGCAGGTCAAAATTTTTATTAAACGAAGGCTGTGGTAACATGTTAAAATCAAACTGTCTTCCTTCCTTCATCAGGAAATGGCTCCCAAACTCCACAAGGCTATGATTGAGTATGTCTGCTTTGAAATCATCGGCAGTACAGAAAAGCTGGCCTGGTTCCAGATGTTTGATGTCGGGTGACAATTCAGCGAACGCTTTTTCAGCCTTTTCAAATTCCTTGCCCGTTTTATCGATGGCAAAGGCAAAGTCGCGTATCCAGACCACTGCGTTGCGGCCGATATAGGCCAGAAAAGATTCACGTTTCTCC
>JAAXUD010000816.1 GCA_013336205.1 Lentimicrobium sp.
CCAGGCTCTTCGGATGAATAGCCAATTAAATCCATTACCAATGCGCCGGTTACATCGTTGGCATAGCCAGCCTCTATGTATCTGGTGCTTCCGATTGCGCCATACTCTTCCAAATCGAATGCAACAAACCTGATGGTTTTTTTAAAAGAGTAATTTTTAGCAGCTCTTGCAATCTCCAACATAGCGGCAACAGCCGAGGTATTATCATCTGCACCACCATAGAATGCATCTAAATGGCAGCCAACCAGTATAACTGAATTTGGATTTTCTGTGCCCTTATGTTCAGCAACTACATTATAAGCTATTGGGTCTTCTGTTCCGCAAACGACTGTATCTACAAGATATCCCATGTTGCCTAATTCCTGAGCAACAAAACCAACAGCTGCATTTCTTGTGAGATGATCAGATGGAAAAAGTTCGTCAGGTGGAAATCCTTCATTATCAATAGGAACATCGTTTATATGTATTTGATAAATTTGCTCAACCAACGGAAGTAAATTTTCAGTATTGACATTTTGGGCAAATTCTGATACTTTCTCACTGTTTTCTATTGCTGGTGGTTCTTTAGCACAGGAACAACATAAGGCTATTATGCAGCATATTATCAAACCTTTTTTCATGATATTTATATTAAAAAGTTTTTCTTATTCTTATTAAAGTTGTCTGTGCACGCAATGTTCTGCCAAAATGCTTGTAATGAGTACCTATATCAAATTCAAGCAAACTGATATTTAATTTCCTTTTTAAATTAAATGACAACACTTCAACATGAGTTGATAAATATAAGTACCCGATATCTTTTAACATTGCTTCACGCGATTCTTTCAATAGGTTCGAAGAACTCTCAAAATCGGTACGTTTTGTAATACCGGTTTCTAATCCAATTGCCGGTTGCCATCTTTCAAAATTGTTATAAACGACTCCTCTTACAAATACTTCTGGTAAAAAAGGACTTAAAGTAGTTCGAAATCCTGTTTCAGCTTTATAGTTATTGCCAAGTAGTTTCGAAACTAAAACTTCAACACCTTGCGAACCTTTAAAACCATACCCTGATTGATATATGAGATATGAAAACCCGGTAGAGATTTCAATACCATTGCGGTGGTTAAGCTTTTGTTCGTCTTGCGCTTTTAAAGCTGTTGTATTGTAAATGAAACCAACCAACAATATCATTTTTACAACCTTATGAACAATTCTTCCCATACGATTTACATTAGAAATATTGAAACGTAAAAAATATCTTAATATATTAACATTTCATGTTGAAAATTTTGCGAGTCTTCTTTTAATCATATACTAAACAGGAAACAAACTTTCAACTATGGTTATGTTAAGTTCTTATCAACACAAATTTACCATAAAGTGTGAGTGGTTTTTCTTAGCATGCAATGCAGCGTCAGGTAGTTGCAGAACACATCGGGGTGTTTAAAAAAAAATAAGTTGTTAATAAACCGCCATGAGAATGACCAATCAATACCCGGCTTTTGGCAGATTGAATTGAAAACTCTTTGACTTGCTCCGGATTTATTTCGTCTTTTTCACAGGAACTGAATAAAAACGATAGTCCGGTTAAGTAAAAGATAATGCAGGCTTTTCGTATTTTTTTCATGTTAAAGTGTGTGCGTTTGATCTTATGGAGCAAAATTGAGTATAAAATCACAAGTCAGGAATTTTTTCGGGGTGAATGCCGGATTCAGGAAGTTGAAACCGATACTTTTAGCATTGTAAAATTGAAGTGTATATTGAACGTATGTATCAAAATTTGAATAATCAGCTATCTGATGCATATTGGAAAACCAACTGGAATAAATCAGATTAATTAGTTCAAAAAAAATCCACATCTGCCTGAAGATGTGGATATAGTGCTGTTTCCTGTCGGATAGCCGGGCCTGTTTCAGTCAGCAATCTGAACAATAC
>JAAXUD010000266.1 GCA_013336205.1 Lentimicrobium sp.
TCCCAGCCCGGGTGAATCGATAACCGAAGTGCAGCTAGCCAGCTGGCTGGTCAGCGACGGTGATTTTGTAGAAAAAGACACTGAAATTGCCGAAGTTGACTCCGACAAGGCAACCCTTACCATCAATGCAGTTGAAGAGGGTATCATTAAATTGCTTGTTGAAGCAGGCGATACTATCAAGGTGGGTTCCGTTGTTGCTCAGATAGACTCATCGGCAGCCAGACCTGCAGGCACAAGCAAACCGGAAGCCGTTATTCCTGAAAAGAAGAAATCTCCTGAGCCTGTTGCTGCAAAACCGGAAGTAGAGGAAAGCACTGTTGTTGAAACATTACCGGCAACGGAGGAGGAACTCAGTCTTCATATTTCGCCCCTCGCCCGTAAGCTGATGCAGGAAAAAAACATTTCCGGCGCCGATATTATCGAATACTTCAGCAACCTGCGCATAAGCCGGGCTGATGTGGAGGAAGTTGCAGCCGCGAAAACCAAAACCCCCGCCCCTGTTGCAGGAACGGCTGCCAAAACATCCGCTTCAAAGGAAGCAACCCGCAATACTGAACGCAAAAAGATGTCGACGCTTCGCCTGAAGCTTGCCCAACGACTGGTTTCAGTAAAAAATGAAACGGCCATGCTTACCACCTTCAACGAGGTGAATATGAGCCGCATTATGGAGTTAAGGAAAAAGTACAACGACAGGTTCAAGGAGAAATATGGCCTTTCGGTTGGCTTTATGTCACTCTTTACCAAAGCAGTTACCATTGCGTTGAAGCATTACCCGGCAGTTAATGCCATGATTGACGGCGATGATCTGGTTTACCACGAATATGCCGATATCGGGATTGCGGTTAGCGCTCCCAAAGGGCTGGTAGTTCCGGTAGTCAGAAATGCCGGAAGCCTGAGCCTTGCGCAGATTGAAATGAAAATAAAAGAACTTGCGGTGAAAGCTCGTGACAATAAAATCACCCTCGACGATATGACAGGTGGCACCTTTACCATCACCAACGGCGGGGTTTTTGGCTCTATGATGTCAACACCGATCCTGAATCCGCCGCAAAGCGCCATCCTGGGCATGCACAATATTGTCGAAAGGCCGGTCGCGGTAAACGGGCAGGTAGTTATTGCCCCTATAATGTACGTAGCCCTCTCGTATGATCACCGGGTGATTGACGGGCGGGAATCGGTTGGTTTTCTGGTAAAAGTCAAGGAATTGCTCGAGAATCCGGAAAAGATGTTGTTTGATGGCATGGATCCGGTTCAGGCGTTGTTGGAGGTGTAGGGCCAGGCGGTTCAAAAGGTTCAATGCCCTGCGGGCGTTCAATCGCTTCGCGGTTCAAAAAGTTCCATTGCCTGCGGCAGATTAAAAGGTTCAATTGCCTTCGGCAGTTCAGGAAGTTCAATGTTTTAGTTGGCAGTTGGCAGTTGGCAAAATGTTCAAACGACCAAAGTTCAAGGGTTCAAAAGTCCAAAGCCCTGCGGGCGTTCCACAGCTTCGCTGTTCAAAAGGTTCAATCGCCTTCGGCGGTTCAAGAAGTTCAATGTTTTATTTGGCAACTGGCAATAGGCAGTTGGCAAAAAGGTTCAAACGACCAAAGTTCAAGGGTTCAAAAGTTCAAAGCCCTGCGGGCGTTCCACAGCTTCGCTGTTCAAAAGGTTCAATTGCCTTCGGCAGTTCAAAAGGTTCAATCGCTTCGCGGTTCAGAAGGTTCAATGCCCGACTGACCGGACCATAAACCCGATAGAGTTTTGCCTTTATTATAAACCACTTTTTCTTGTCATTCTGAATACTTTGGGTCTTTCATCCCAATTTATTCGCTTGTTCCTGATTTCAAATGTTTCATATCCTGGCTTTTCAAGGTATAGCTTATAATGAGGGAAAAAGCCAACCGGAAAGGATATATCAAATCTTCCATCACTTTCTGTTAAAGTTGGAATATAACGAAACATTTTGTCACCTCCGGCATCTATCCACTTTGCATCATTACTGTATTTTTTGATAAGAGCTGCTCGCTGAGTTTTTGTTAAACTATCCTGGATATAGGAGAACGAGTCAAGGACATGGTCTTTAAATTTGACGTAGACAAGGACACTGTCTATTGGTTCACTGGTATTTTCATCTATTACAAGACCATCAATCTGGTTTAAAGGGTCGCATGAATTAAATGAAATTAACAAGCATATTAAGATTCCAAATCTTAATATTATATGTTTCATAGTGTTGTTTTTCTTAAGGATAGCATAACTAACTGACAAATTCCACTAATATTTACATTTTGTCGAATTTAATAACCTCAATTCCCTGCGGGCTTAAAATCTTTAAAACGTAAACTCCTTTGGGAAGTTTACTTAAGTCGAGTTCTGATTTCTTATTATGGATATCCTGTTGCAACATCAGTTGTCCTGAAATATTATATAGCTGAAGTTCCGATTTTTGTGTTGGGGTATAATTTGATTCTACCATTAAAAAATCAGAAACCGGATTTGGATAGATTTTAATTGGTTTATTCATTACATCCGGTCCGGAAATGGCCAATCCGCCATTTGTTGTTTTTAATATGATTCCGGATCTACCAGCCGCATAGCCAGTAATGGAATCGGTAAAGAATATTGATGTTAAAGCCGAGTTCACCCCGGAGGTTAAACTTGTCCAATGATCGCCAGCATCCGTAGTTTTTAAAATACTTCCATCTAATGCCGTAATATAGCCATTATTGGTATCCGTAAAGAAAACGCAAGACAACCATTTGCCCAGATTTCTCAGGGGATTTGTCCTTGTTGCAACCCCGTCAATAATTTTAGCGAAATAACTGAATGTGTTGCCCTGAGCCCAGCCACCTCCGGCAAAATATCCGGTATTATGATCGGTAAAAAAAATACTCTCCATCGTACCGTAGGCAATATTAGGGATTAGCACGTCCCAGTTAACCCCTCCATCCAGACTTTTCATGGTCAGTAAATCTGCTCCACCCATGTATAAAGTCTGAGGATCTGTAGCCCAAAAGCTTTTCACACCAAAACAACCGAATCCATTTTGTTTGATCCAGGTTTCGCCATTGTCGGTTGTTTTTAAAATTCTGCCGGTTCCGGCAATAAACCCTGTATCGCTCCCGATAAAAAAAATAGTAGCCAGCCCGGCATTTATCACGGTATCCTGCACAACCCAATGATCGCCGCCATCAGTTGTTTTTAACAATTCACCATAACTCACCGCAAAACCTGTCAGCGGGTCGATAAAATGTACTGAGTAGAGATCATTGGCAACTCCGGATGTTTTCAGCACCCAGGTATCACCACCGTTAATCGTTTTAAGTATTGTTCCATCGGAGCCGACCGCCCATCCGAGATCCGGATTAACAAAACAGATTGAATTTAAATCCGCTGTTGTATTTGTCTGCTGCATTATCCAATCCTGAGAATAAGCGCTCAGTAAAATGATAACTCCAATTGCAGTAAAAATAAACCTTTTCATCATTGCCAAAATTTAAAAGGATTAATAATAAATTTACCAGATTAGTAGTTATATAATTCAGGATCAATGAATAAACAAAATTACTTATAAATATTACCGATTTATTTAGTCTGGACGAGTTTTAAATAGGAGATTCTTCTATAAGACAATTTAATTTCGTTTTACCCCTATTCCGAATCCTGGTTAATTTAATATCATATAGATATTAAATTACTTTTCACAAAGCTGAATTAATCTTTCTTTATTGGTTTCTATGACGTTCATGATTCAAATATACAAATTTATGCTGTATTAATCAAATTTAAATCCTTGAACCAACCATTGGGAGCTCAGCAGTATACCCCGGAAGCTAATCCTTGAATCCTACAGCCTGTCAATTCTCAGAAACACTTCCCAATATTTTTCGCGGTTCATGTCGGACCAGTGAATCTGGTAATAACGGTATTGATAGGTTTGAACCTGGCAAACCAGCACTATAAGTATAACTGAGGTTATCAGCAATATTGCAGGTACACGTTTTACCGTGTGTTGTATTGCTATCGCCAGTAAAACCATAAACAAAGGAATATATTCCACATATACCCTGGATGAAAAACTTCCGCCATACCACCAGTTACTCCAGGAGGAAAAAACAAAAGTAATAATCAGAAAAAATACCGCCCAGGCAAAAAACATAAACCTTTGTTTCTTCCAGAGGGAAATGCATCCGGTAAACGAAAGCAGAAACATTGGCGTATAGAGGAACAATCCTTTTTTATAACTGAAAAGTATTTCAACAATATGCGGGTTCAGAAAATCAAAGCCCTCGCCGATATAGGAATAAACAAAGAAACTTCCGGTGGCGAGTTTGTAGTAGATCAACTGAAGCGATACAAGCCCGAAAAACAGCAGAACACCTGCCAGAAGGTATTTTGTTTCTTTAAAAACACTTGTAATCCCCTCACGAAATAAAAGCGGGTTTCCGGCTGCGAAAGGGATAATGAGCAGTATCAATCCGTTAACCGGCCGGATTAATACAATAATCCCAAGCAGGATTGAAAGTGACAGTATATACTTTGGCCGGAAATTGAGGAAAAGCTGCCGCACATAAAAGTAAAACATTGAAATAAAAGCAAAGGAATACACATGCGACATCCCCGACTCGCTGGTGGCATAGTAGAAAAGATTGGTTCCAAAAACCGAAGCAATCAGAACGATGGTTTTTATCCGGTCGGAGATACCATAGGTAGAGAGTGTGCGGTTAAGAAAAAACAAACCCAGCAACAGGCAGAAAATTGCTGTCAGGTTGACCGACATCATATAGAATTCCGAATAGCCATCGGCATCAGCATTAATTGACAGGCTGAGGGCATGGGCAAGCAGAAAAAACGGCAACTGAACCAATGCCGTGCCTGCGTAATACTTGCTGATGTATGCCCCGTTGCTGAAAGCCCGGTAATCGTAAAACAGGTTTTTATTGTAGTACTTTTCTTTCTCAATATGATCGAAAAAACCAAAATTCAGGTCATG
>JAAXUD010000267.1 GCA_013336205.1 Lentimicrobium sp.
TACTGTAGTTAACTATAACGGACCCATTCAGTATATCTTCCTGCTCTCCATTCCCCTGCTTTTCACCCATCTGCTCACTGTATTCCGCGTTAAGGTGCCATCAGAACTGGATCCTCATCTTAAACGGTTGGCGCTCACTACCTTTTTTACAGTAATTATATTTGGTATCGGCCTGATTGCCTGATGTTAAAAGCAAGCTACAGAAAATTTATCCTGCATTTCAGCAAGCCTGCAGGTACTTCACGTGGAATCCTTCACAGCAAGGAAAGCTATTTCCTGTTTCTTACCGATGATCAGCATCCGGATGTAACCGGCATCGGCGAATGCAGCATTCTGAAAGGCTTAAGCCCCGACGATCGGCCTGAACTGGAAGCAAAATTAATGCAGGTTTGCCTGAATTTACCCAATGCCTGGGACAACAGAAATGAATTCCTGGCTGAATGGCCTGCCATCAGGGCTGGGTTAGAAATGGCACTCACCGATTTGAAAAACGGGGGAAAACGGATGCTGTTCCCCTCCTCCTTTACCCGGGGTGAAACTGCCATTCCAATCAACGGTCTTATCTGGATGGGACAGCCTGAAAATATGCTCAGGCAGATTGAAGAAAAAATCAACAGCGGCTTCCGCTTAATTAAAATGAAAATCGGCGCTATCCCTTTTGCGGATGAGCTCAAAATACTCCAGCATCTTCGCAGCCACTACAGCCCGGATGAACTGGCAATCAGGCTGGATGCCAACGGCGCTTTCTCCCCGGCTGAGGCACTTAATAAACTTGAACAACTTGCAGGCTTTGGTATTCATTCCGTTGAACAGCCCATCCGGCAAGGTCAGCCGAACGAAATGGCTGAAATCTGCCGCAATTCACCTGTACCTGTTGCCCTGGATGAAGAACTGATCGGAATCAACAGCGCGACTGAAAAAGCCCGGCTGCTCGATACAATCAGTCCTCCCTATCTTATTCTTAAGCCATCCCTGCTCGGTGGTTTTGAAGCTTCAACCGAGTGGATAAATCTGGCTGAAGAACGGCGTATCGGATGGTGGGTTTCCTCTGCCCTGGAATCTAACATTGGCCTGAATGCTATTGCACAGTGGACGGCAACATTAAACAACAATTTAACTCAGGGATTAGGCACCGGCAGCCTTTTTTCAAATAATTTTACTTCGCCGGTCATAGTAAAAAACGGGGCTTTACATCACAGCAATGATATCCCCTGGGATCTTTCATCCATCAATTAAAGCAGGCAAGGACATGGTTTTATTACCAAAAGCATTGACAATCAACGGCAAGCATTATTCCAACGGGGAATTAATGATTCTGGCTGATTCCCTTGCTGCGCAAAATAAAGCTGAATGGGAGCAGGCCTTAGGTCTTTTTCTCCGGCAATGGCTTGATGAAAAAGAAAGTGTCGATGTAATGACCTCAGGTTCAACCGGTAAGCCGAAGATGATTTCAATCAGGAAAACAGCCATGCGCAACTCTGCTTCCATGACCGGAGATTTCCTTAAATTACAAAAAGGAGAAACGGCACTGCTTTGCCTCAGTGCAGCTTATATAGCCGGTATGATGATGGTTGTGAGGGCAATGACTTGCCAGATGAATCTGATTACGGTGCCCCCATTTGGCTCACCGTTGGATTTTGTCCCGGCCGGTCAAATCATCAACTTCGCAGCCATGGTGCCGGCACAGGTATTCAATTCCTTAAGCTCCCCTGAATCAAAGCGGAAGCTTGAAAACACCGACACCCTGATTATTGGTGGTGCACCCATTAACCGGGAACTTGAAAATCTGCTTCAACCGCTTAACGGCAATATTTATGCTAGCTTCGGCATGACCGAAACCATTACGCATATTGCACTCCGCCGGTTAAACGGGAATCAGCGCAGCGAGCTTTATACGGTGTTGCCCGGCATATCCGTCGGATCTGATAAGCGGGGTTGCCTTGTTGCCCATGTTCCTTATCTGCAACCAGATACAATCGCTACCAACGATTGCGTAATTATCGAATCGCCCGATACTTTCCGCTGGCTGGGCAGGATTGATCATGTAATCAACAGTGGTGGTCTGAAGCTGTTTCCTGAAGAGATTGAAAGCAAGGCAGCGCCTTTCATTCAACAACGATTTTTTATTGCTTCGCTGCCGGATAAAAAACTGGGCGAAATCCCCTGTCTTGTAATGGAATCGACTGATCCTTTGCCGGAAAATGAAGTTGAACAACTCTTAATTAAATTGCGTTCAGCACTTCGTAAAGAAGAAATGCCACGAATTATTCTTTATGCAAATAGCTTTGCCGAAACAGAAAACGGGAAAATAAACCGGAAAGAAAGTCTGGCAAAAGTAAAAAAGGCAAATCGCCTTTAAGTTTACGCAGGAAAAACAGGTCCTTAAATGCTATTAAACTACTACAGGCTTCTGCATTAGCTCAATGAAAACTCACCAACACAAGCCTGATTGAATGTCCGGATAGACTGGTTCACCAACCATCACTTATCTCATCACGCTGGATTTTGGTCTTTAAACTCAGGCCTTTTTACTTTAGACTTTCCCCTCTAATCCAGCCCCTTTACCCTTGGTTTGCCCGCAATAAAATCTTTCAGATAGAATGGTTCGAAGTAGGCGGTATCCTCAAAGGTTCCTGAGTTGAAGCGCTGGTTTGCCGGTTCGGCCATAAACCTGGCAGAAGCCCCGAAACCACTTAGAAAAGTAATGTTGGCATGGGTAAGCAGGCTCCGGCATTTATCTGCACCATCACCGGCAATCACCAGGTGATGGTTTTCAAGTAAGCCGGCAAACGATTCGGCAGTAATAATATCCGCCGAGGTTTCCTTTACGGGATTGAGGTTCTCATCAAACATAGCGGTAAAAACTTCCATGCGCCTGGCATCAATCATTGGAACATAAATAACAGGAAGTTCAGGCTTAGCGTGCAAAGGCAGTAACTTCATCCCATAGGCCATGGCCTCCAGGGTTCCAATACTTATCAGCGGTTTGTCGAGCGCGTAGCAAAGCCCCTTGGCGGTAGAAACCCCGATGCGCAGGCCGGTATAGGAACCAGGCCCTTTGCTCACCGCTACCGCATCAAGCTTATGCTTGTCTGTTCCGGTTTTCCTGAGCAGTTCCTCAATAAAAACAGCCACAACCTTTGAATGAGAATTATGCTCACTGGTTTCAAGGATGCCGAGGATTCTGTCGCCATCTGTCAGACAAACACTGCAAACAGGGGTAGCGGTTTCAATACTTAAAATCAAAGCCATAGGTAATGATTCTCACTATTTCTTAAACAGTTCCTCTTTATCAACAACCTTTACCTTTTCGCCCTCTTTCAAAGATTTGGAAACCGCGCGGTAAGGGCCGCTGATCACTTCGTCGCCGGCTTTAAGCCCTTCGGTAATCTGAATGTGTGTGTTGTTCTGGATTCCGGTCTTTACTTTCTGAAGTTTAGCCGTTCCACTGTTAACCAGGAACACATATTCCTGTATGGGCTCATTGCGTTTGGCTGTCTCTTTCTCTTCATTTCCAGCCATTGGCTTCTCTTTCTTTTCAATTTTGGTAGAATCCTCCCTGGTCGTCACCGCCTGAATAGGAATGGTTAACACATTCAAAGCTGTTTCTGTCTGGATATCAACCGTAGCCGACATGCCCGGCCTGAATGGAGATGCATTGGGTTTATCAGCCGGAATCAGGTCGCCGTATGAAGAAGGGAGCATCCTGATTTTTACATCAAAATTCGTAACCTGATCCGCGCTTAGTCCGCTAACATTTGCCGAGGTAGCTATTTCGGTAACGATGCCTTTAAATTTCCGGTTAAGGTATGAATCAACTTCAACCAGGGCTGTATCGTTGAGGGCTACGCGGACAATATCGTTCTCGTTAACACTTACAATTACCTCCATAATGGTTAGATTGGCAATGCGCAAAATTTCGGTTCCGGCCGAAAACTGAGAAGCTCCGGCCACTCTTTCGCCTTTTTCAACGTTCAGTTTGGAAATAGTGCCCGAAACCGGCGCATAAATGGTGGTCTTGTAAAGATTCTCAGCCGCTTCTTTTACGGAAGCTTCGGCACTTTTCACAGAAAAATCTGCAGCTTTAACGTTTTCCTCGGCAGCGGTAACTTCCGCTTTAGCGACCTCGTAAGCAGATTTAGCGGCATCAAACTCTGAAGGTGAGATCGCTTTTTGTTCCGAAAGTTTCTGGTTTCTTTCAAAACTCGCTTTCGCATTGATAAACTGGGCCTGCGTCTGAGCCAGTCGCGCACGGGCATTGGCCAGATTGGCCTTTGTTGTATTCAGACTGGCCTGAATACGGTCGAAGTTCGAGGCATAAATTTTCGGATCGATCCGGGCCAGCAGGGTACCTGCCTGTACTTCATCGCCCTCCCTTACAAAAACCTCGATAACTTCACCACTTACATCCGGCGAAATCTTTACTTCAGCCTCAGGCTGAATTTTTCCATTGGCCGATACCGTTTCAATAATTGACCGGAGTTCTGCTTTCTCTGCTGTTACTTTTGTTACATCTTCCTTACCAATAACACCTTGTTTGCGGGCAACGGCCAGGGCTATAACTACAAGAATAATGGCTGCGATACCAATCCTGATCAGATTCTTTCTTTTTTTCATTTTCTATTCTTTTCCTTTGTTGATATTCTTCTGCGATATCAAAGACGCTCTCCAATCTCAGATATCTGGTGTATTTTAATTCAATGCAGTTCAAAAACAATAAAAATTAATGAAACAACCATTTAATGACATTCCCTTCGTTAATAATTTTTAAATTGGTTTACAGAGTATTATGTAAACTAATTTTGAAAAAGTAAATCATTCAGAATTAATTCATTGCGTCTTTGCGTCTTTGCGTGATTCTTAAAATTGCCGGACCAAGGTAATGATAAACCCAAAAATAAAAACCGTTCCCACTGTGTGGAACGGTAAATTTAACGCTTTCAAGCCAACTATCTCTTCAAACTTAATGGC
>JAAXUD010000817.1 GCA_013336205.1 Lentimicrobium sp.
ACTTACTTGATAACCTCCATGGAATAACATAGACAATTCCATCGGAACCGATGGTAGGATGAAATATGACAAATTTCTCAGTAGGTGCTTCCCATAGTAATGTTTTTGATGCCGGATCGATGGCCAGTACGCTTTGGCCGGCACCGATATAAACTATCCCATCAGATGCAACCGCAGGCGAACTGGTAAAATTACGATCCGCGGTATAAATAAGAGTCATAGCCCCGGTAGCCGGGTTAACGCCATAAAAACGGTTTTCGATATTGGTGTAAACAGTGCCGTTTTTTGCCACAGCCGGAGGTGCGGAATGACCCACATTGATACTCCAGATAATTGAACCACTAACCGGATTCAAAGCTGTAAGATATCCCGGGGGAGAACTGCAGGGCCAGTCGTTTGGGCCAAACTGGGTTATTACATCCTGTGAAGTGACGAGGATATTTCCGTTTAAAGCCACAGTTAAATTAGTGGGCAGTTGTTTGTCATCCGTCCATTTGTTCTGTAGCCATTTTATATTTTCAACAGTTATGGTTGCCGTAGCCGAATTCAGTTTGCCTTTGGCATTTGAAATTTTCACCCAGTAGCTGGTGGTACTTGTAAGCGGAGCGGTTAAAAAAGAACTGGAATCGGCTCCAAGCGGGGTGGTAGTATCGCCGCTTTCGCCCTGGTACCATTGGTAATGTATGGGTGGGGTTCCCGTTGTTAAAACCGATAATGTGGCCGACTGTCCGCTGGCAATGGTTTGGCTTTCGGGTTCAGCACGCAGGTCCGGAGCAATGGCTTCGTCGGTGGATTGGCCGCTGCATATGGTTGTTATGGTGGTGGTTTTCGAAAGTGTTTCGGCATACGGCAAGTTCAGCGTAGCACCATGCAGGGAGGCGTTGGTTGTGGATCTCACCGAAGGGGTAATGCTATCCAGAGCAAGTTTCCCGTAGTTGGCTGAAATACAACATGCAGGATTAATACCATCAGCAGTGGTTTGCATTAGTACACCTTCTTTGGTAGCAGCCGCACTATTGCCTGCAAGCATGAGCCTGCGATCAGAGGTTTCGGCCAGGCCCAGGGGAATGAGGTTGTTTGATGGTGTAAAAACATGCTGCCAGCGGGGAGTAACTGTGCCATCACTATTTGCAGAGAACCTGTACATAAATCCACCCGGATAAGGCGTTTCGGTACCGGTTGAATTGGTGTAGCCTGCCAGTAAAAGGTCGCCGTCGGTCAGTGAAATAAAGTTGCCGGCACCAAAGGGTCCAAAAAGTCTTTCGTTGGCCGATCCATCCAGGATGGCTGTCCAGTTGTACGAATCGCCGGCTACCGGGTAATTGACTAAAAGGATGGATTTGCCGTCTTTTTCCCCCTGATTTAATGTATTACTTCCATAAGAGCGGGTGTAAGCGGCTACAGCAAGCGTGTTTGCATTTACTTTTACGATGGATGAGGCATTGTTAATCACTTTCCTTTTTGCGCCATCCAGCAGATCATAAGCGCCATCCCAATCGCCTCCGCCAATAATAAGCTGCCGTTTCATCGTCAATCCATCTTTACTTATTGTGCCCAGGTAGAGGTTCCAATTGGTAGTTTTGTTTTTAATAGCACCATATATTTCGTAACCGGCAGTGGTTTCGGCAATATCAAAAACGGTGTTGTCATTCCCTGTCAGGATAGCCGATTGCCAGGTAACTTTGGTTGCGGCACCGTTCATCTTTATAATTTCAAAATAATGATCGCTGCCACCCACAGAGGTAACGGTTGATTTAGCCAAAATAAGAATGGAACCGTCGCTGGTTTCGATTGCTCCACTTGCCCAGGTATCGCCGTTGCCGGCAACCGGAACCATTTTGTAGGCGAGCACCGAAGAAAGGTCGGGTGATACCCTGAGAAAGAATCCATTCTGGTTGCTTGTCTGGCCAAGCAA
>JAAXUD010000818.1 GCA_013336205.1 Lentimicrobium sp.
CCCGTTTTGTCCATGTCCAATGCTTTCGGAGGTCGATAAACTCGATACCCTTACATGGTGCCAGTGTACTACAGGGTATAGCAAAGTTCTTTTTGAAAAAGCGTTTAATTGTAAGGTTGAAGTCGAGCTGTTAAAAAGCATAAAGATGGGAGACGAAATTTGTTTGATGAAAATTACACTGCGCGATTTTACCTGGAATTAGATTGAATCCTGGCAGGCCTCTGAAAGCGCACTTGCATTTACAAAGCTATTATCACCGTTTTAACTTGAATAACCTGAACCCATTGATTTGGCAGGAAATAAGCATCTAAAGAAAGACCATGAAATAAATGAGGTTCCTGATAATTAAAAAATCGGAGGTGAAAATTTCAGACTTCAAAATAAGGAATGGCGTGCCCTATATTATGGATATACGACCAGAACTTAACAGCGCTATTTCGCCTGTTGATTTTCGAAACTTTTACTGGCTAAAAACTGAATTGGTTTCATTTTGCCGTGCCAATGGCATGAGTGCACTACCGAGACGGGGACTTTGGAACGTATAAACTTTAATGTGAATTGCTAAAAGCATATGATCATATCAATGCAAAATGAAGTAAAACTATTATTTGCCATCACTTAAAAATAATTCAGCCGGTTTTCAAACACACTCATACTCTCTTTATGCACCCTCGTCGCCTTATCTTTTCGCACCTTTTATACCTGTTTTACTTTTGCTTCATCAAACTGATTGATTAAGAATTAAAAACAGTAGTAACTTTTTAACAACAAAAAACATGAAAACAAAAGTATTAATTGCAGTGGCAGTTTTGGCATTAGCCCTTAGTGGTTTTGCGCAGGAAAAAGAAAAACGTTTTGGATTTGAAGTAAGCGGTGGCGCCTCGTTTGCAACCAGCGATTTAGGCGGTGCAAACCTCCAGGTTGGCTTGGGCGGCGAAGGAGTTTTCCACTATCGTTTTATGCCTCATTTAGGTGCTTTCGCAGGATGGGGCTACAATGCCTTTTCAGCTGAAAATTCATTTGCCGGCAACGAAATCGATTTTGAAGAAACAGGTTATGTGTTTGGTTTGCAGTTTAAACATCCGGTCGGAATTTCGCCGGTTTCGTATTACGTAAGAGCTGGCGGACTTTACAATCATATCGAGCTCGAAAACACAGATGGAAATATTATCGGCGATACCGGTCATGGCTTTGGATGGCAGGTTGCCGGTGGTGTTGACATACCCCTTGGCCGCAACTGGAGCCTTACTCCTGGTGTTAAGTTTAATTCCCTTTCAGGAGATGTAAATATGGAAGGAACCACAACTCAATTGGACCTGAATTATATTCAGGTTCGTGTTGGAATACTCAAGAATTTTTAAATTAATAAAACAGCAGCTTAATTCTTAGTAATCTATAAAACCTTATGTTCATTTTTAGGGAACTTTTTATGAACAGTAAAGAAAGATTCATTCCACACACTGGAATGAATCTTTCTCCCCTAAATTTGTAATGTGAGTATAGAGAATTTGTAAGTTTATTTTTTTGATATAATGAAAGAGTTTTTTCTTCACCAGTTAAATGAATTTTTCCCTTTCCGGAAATTATTTAAATTATTGCTTTCTCTGTCTTTCGGAATTCAGTTAGTAATCATCTCTTACAATCATCTCAGCGGGTATCATCACCTCGATAGCATCCTTGCATTTCTTTCGCATCTGCTTATTGGTTCAGTTGTAAATCTTCTGGCTGCATTCCTGGTATCCATTCCCGATCTGCTTATCATCAGGTATATGGACGGATTATTTCAGTGGAAAACCAGGCTGCTTGGCAGAATCGGCATACAGCTTGGTTTAACATTGGTAGTAGCTGTTTCGGGCTCCACCCTTATCACTTTGTTTGTGAATTGGATCAGTGCCTATCCGGAAGGACTGCCTT
>JAAXUD010000268.1 GCA_013336205.1 Lentimicrobium sp.
AAAAGATCTTATCTTCGACTCTCCCGACGAAGTGGTCGGGAAAGCCGAAGATAAGATCTTTTAACAAATTGTCGTTGATATACAATTGGATACGGAATTTGCAGCTTAAGGGCCTGAGTGTCTGACTTTCTTTTTTTGACTTATATGCACAGTTAAAAGGTTGAGTTACGATTCAGGATGAAGCTAAGTTGAAACTATAGAAAATTAATTTGAAAACTCGCTGAGATGGTGGTTTAACCTCGTAATTTTGTGTATTAATCAACTGAACACCTGATTGGGTCGTAAAATCAAAAACACTTGAAATGGAAACCCGGACCGGAGTATTGTATTGGATTCCACGTATCCTCTGCATCCTGGCAATACTGTTTATCAGTATGTTTGCCCTCGATGCTTTTGAGCATGGTTTAAGTATCTGGCAGCAACTGGCGGATTTTGTGATCCACCTGATCCCTTCCTTAATTTTGCTGGTGTTGCTTGTGATTGCGTGGAAACGGGAGTTAGCCGGAGGAATCCTTTTTGCTTTAATCGGTCTGGTTTTCTCACCAATTATTTATCTTCTTAATTATAACCTGAATCATTCTGTCTGGATTAGTCTGAGTATTATACTCATGGTTACTTTCCCGTTTATACTGGTAGGTGTTCTATTCATTGTAAGCCATTACAAAAGAAGGAAAGACGTTCAATCAGGTTGAGATAAACGCTGATTTCAAGAAGTGAATAGAAATTTCCTTTTTACAGGCTGGATACTCCATTATTTTTCGTGATTGTGTTCCTGCATTCCTATAAGGTTTACTTTTGCTGACGTTTAGTTTTTTATCTCCTTCGGAATTAAAATGATTGAAACTCCGCGACTTATTCTGAGACCTCTGACTTACAGTGAGTTGTTGATGTATCTGAAAAATGACGGTTCACTTGAAAAGGAATTGAACTTAAATGTATCTGACAGGGTAATATCGCATGAACTCAAAGAAGCGCTTGAGGAAACAATCTTGCCTCATGTCGCTGATCAATCCCAAAATTCTCTTTACTCTACGCTGTGGACGGTTATCCTTAAGGAACAAAACAGGATGGTAGGTGATTTGTGCTTCTATGGTCAGCCAAACGAAGACGGGGAAATAGAGTTGGGATATGGAACCTACAAATCATTTGAAGGCAGGGGCTATATGACTGAGGCTGTCGGCGGAATAATAGAATGGGCGGGTCAGCAAGCTGAAGTAAAGGCCATTGTTGCATCTACTGAAAAATTAAATGTTGCTTCGTATACTATCCTCGCGAAAAATAATTTTGTTAAATCTGGGGAGAGTGAAACTTTATTTAACTGGCGGTTAATGCTCAAATAGTTTGAACGCAACAAAAAATATTATTGACCATAAATATCTCTGAATTTAAAAGTGATACACTCGGTCAGCATGCACGAATCCAGGAATTTACGTGTCGGGAAGTGTATTTGCTTTTTACATGAAGGGAATAAGAATTCCGGCGAAAAGAGATGAAATCTTCATTAAAATCTATTCCAGATGCTCTCTGAAAGAATTGGTATAAAAATTTTATAATGATTAAAACTGAAAAAGAATTGATTGTAAAAACTTCTGCCGGTGAAATCCAGGCTGACCGTCCAACTCCGATAACCGCTGATGTCGAAGTTGTTTTATATAAGCAGCACCTGCGACCACAATATGCAGTAGATGCATTGATTGAAGGCTATTCCGTATTAGTTGGCGATTATTACAGCAGCGGGCTGGCAATTCTGAATCAACTGAAGATATATGTGAATGCAAAGTACCCTGATCAGTCATTTCAGGGGCAGCGAGAGGCCAGGTCTGCTTACCGTGAACTTTCAAACAGGTTATTTCTCAAGATCACCGGCAACAGGCTGATGGTGAAGAAAGCGCCTGAAATTGGCTGGCTGAAAGTGCTGTATCCCGACCTTCCCGTTTTTTTGTTACCTTTTCCTCAGGTTCAGGGTTTGAACAGTTCATGGCAATGGTACGAAAAAGGCATTTTTATTCCGGTGTTACGCAAAAAAATATTTCCCTGGTTTGGGACTTATTTCCCAACCCGCTTTGAACACCTGGAACTTTTTGAAAACTGGCTGAAGAATTACAGAGGCTCAAAAGAATCGGCCATCGATGTCGGCACCGGAAGCGGAGTGCTCACTTTTCAGATGCTAAAGTATGGATTTGCAAAAATTTACGGAACCGATTCAAATCCAAATGCTGTCATCGGTGTTGATGAGTACCTGGATAAAAATCAATTGCAATCAAAAGTGGATCTATACCATGGCGATTTGTTTGCTGGCTGCGATATTCCTGCGGAATTGATTGTTTTCAATCCGCCCTGGCTGCCTGCTGCCTACAATCCGGAAGGAATAGACAGTGCCATTTATTATGAGGCGGATATGTTTGCGCGTTTTTTTAAAGAGGCTACAACGCGATTGAAAGAGGGTGGGAGAGTAGTGGTATTGTTTTCTAACCTTGCAGAGGCCATTAATCCGGATACGGAGCATCCTGTAAAATCAGAACTGGCTAACGGCGGAAGATTCACTAAAGAACAATTCGTTGAAAAGCAGGTAAGACCGGCCTCAAAGAAAACAAAAAGGAATCAGGAAAAGCGTTCTGATGAAAAGGTTGAATTGTGGGTACTGAAACTTATTAATGTTTGATAACCATTATATCAACGAAGTAGGGACACGACATGTCTTATCACTACTTCGTTGATTATTTTGACTAGTCCCTGCTACTTTAGAATATCGCATTACCTCAGTCTTTTAAATCCGGTTTCAATTTCCAGCGAGATCCGCTCAAACACTTCCTCAAAACTACCCAGTCCGTCAACTTTTGTAACGCCGTGTAATTGCTTGTACTTTTCAATTACTGGGACTGTTTTTGTTTCATGTTCCTGCAGACGTTTTACGATTTTAGCCGTACTGTTATCATAAGGCATGCACCCCTCTGTTTTGCTGCGGGCATCCAAACGACTGATCAGTTCAAGGGTTGGGACCTCAATTTCAATGATCTGAGAAATGGACGAGCCATGCTTTTTCAACAGGCCGTCAAGGATGTACGACTGCACAAGTGTTCGCGGAAAGCCTTTGAAAATAAACCCTTTGATATCTTTGCTGTCGGCAAGCTTCTTCTCAATCAGTTGAACAACGATTTCATCCGGAACCAGTTGGCCATTTTCGTAGAGTTCTTTAATCTTTTTTCCGGTTTCGGTATTTAGTTTTATTTCCTGATCAAGCATAGGACCGGTGGCCACGTATTCGAGTCCAAAATGCCTGGCCAGCGCCTTGCCCTGAGAGCCACGGCCAGAACCTGGATAACCGAATAAAACAATGTTGAAAAGGCTTTTACTGAGCTCCTGCCTTATGATTTGCGTAATCTGTTCATGTACTTCTTCGATGCCTGAAGTGCCGTCCACTTCAACATAAATGCCCCTGTCTTTATAGAACTGAAGAACCGGAAGTGTTTTATCGTTGTATTCTTTAAGCCGGTTTCGGATTACCTGCTCATTGTCATCACTCCGGCCCGAAGTAAGTCCGCGGTTCATGAGTCTTTTAACCGATTCTTCCTCCGGAACGCTCAGGCTGATCAGGCAATTGAGTGAGGTGTGCAGTTTGATCATCAGGCCTTCAAGAATATAAGCCTGGATGTATGTCCGGGGAAATCCATCAAAAAGAAAGCCATTGGAACCCGGATTCTCCGTAATTGTCTTTTCAATAATCTGCACAATAATCTCATCCGGAACTAATCCACCTGATGCAATAATACCCTGAGCTTCAAGTCCTAACCTGGTTTTGCCAAGCATTTCCTTCCTCAGCAGATCTCCGGTTGAGATATAAAACAGGTTATACTTTTTCGTCAGAAATTCTGATTGTGTCCCCTTCCCGGCTCCCGGAGGTCCGAATAACGCTACATTAAGCATAAAAATGAATTATAGATGATGTCCTGCAAAAGTCAGTAATATTTAAATTTAAATAACAAAGAATCTCAATAGTCAGTAAAAATATGTAACACGCCTGCCTGTATTGACTTACATAAAGAATAGCACAAGCTCAGTTATCTGATTTAGAATAATTTTGGCAACCCGATGGCTTTCGGATTGGTGAAAGGATTGATACTAAATTTAGAGGCTGTTTAAATTTCATTTCATTTTTCAATAGGCCCGTCCTTTAGGGCGGGTCTCAAATAGATTATCACAAACGCTGGCAAAATCCTGAAAAATTTATTCTCAATTTACAAATTTTTCAGGATTTTGCCCTACAGGGTTTGTGGATTTTCTATAAACCCGCCCTAAAGGTCGGGCCTATTCATAGAGTTTTGCAAAATTTAAACAGTCTCTTAACCTGATATTAGTTGTTTGCAATATCCTTTATAGGCTGATTGTCAGACATTTCAAGCTTAAGTGCAGTTTCATTCAGGCTAAAATAAATACCCCCAAGCGAAACAATTGCGGTAATGATATAAAACAACAAACTCAGGGCGATTGATTGATGCACATCAAGTTGCATTATTTCTGCACCAAAAAGGAAGGTTATTTCACGCGATCCTATGCCACCAATAGTAATGGGTAGTGTAGCTACGATTGAGGAAACAAGGAACAAAAAAAGGTAGGCAATGGTGTTATCCTGGTTATGGTTGGCATAGAGAATAAACCAGGCAGCGATCAGCTGACTAAGTTGCACTGCCAGAGACAAGAGGCTGGATCTTGTTATTCCTTTATTGAAGTCCTTGAAAAAGAAATGAATAACAAGGTAATAGACGGCTATTGAAGCCGGGATGGATACTACAGCCAGTGTCTTGTAAAGTGAGGGTAAAGTGAGAAATGGAGCCATAAACATAGCAAGCACAAAAAGTGCCAGCACTCCGTTTACCCGATCAAGGAAAACAGCCCAGAAAAGTTTTTTTGCCTTAACTTTATAGTTCCTGTTCAGAAAGATCGGAAGAGC
>JAAXUD010000269.1 GCA_013336205.1 Lentimicrobium sp.
CAGCGCCCCACAATAACCCGCTTCAGCTAAAAAGGGGAAAGAACCTAATTCAGAGTAAACCCACGATTGCCGGGTATTAAAATTCGCCCGGCTTCGCCTGAACTTTCGCCGGCTTTTGGGCTAAAGTCCCTGTAGGTTCCGGTTTGTTCTTTACCCCCGGCTGAAGCCGGAGGTAATAAAAAAGGCCTGGTGGTCTTTTTTATACCGAAGTTTATACAAAGACGTCGATTTTTAATATCACTCAAGCCAAAGGAATGTAATTGTTTAAAGATATTTTTTGGCTGAATTGCTCCAGGTCTTCTTTCGGAATATAAGTTATTTCCGCTCGCCTTTACCCGGCCTTTAGCCTGATTAAATGTTACTACCGCTTTTCCTAACCCCGGACTTCTTCAGGATTATAAATTACTGCTGTTTCCCTAACCCCGGTCTTATTCCGGATTATAAGTTGCTACCGCTTCCCTTACCCCGGGCTTCAGCCCGGGGTAAAAGCCCCCCCGCCCCAACCGGCTTTAGCCGAAAAGGGGAGAGAAGTCAAATCAGGGTAACCCCACGATTGCCGGGTATTAAGATTCGTTCGGCTTCGCTTGAACTTTCGCCGGCTTTTTGGCTAAAGCCCCTGTAGGTTTCGGGTTGTTCTTTACCCCCGGCTGAAGCCGGAGGTAATATTAAGGCCTATTCGTCTTTTTATAGTCAGGGTTATAAAAAGAATTCGATTTTAGGTTTTACTGAATCCTAAGGAAAATATTTGAATAAATGAAATCCTCTGTTGAAATACCGCGGTCTTCAGCCAGATTATAAGTTTTTGCCACTTTCCTTTACCCCGGGCTTCAGCCCAGGGTTAAAGCAACGCTACACCCCAACCGGCTTTAGCCGAAAAGGGGAGAGAAGTCAAATCAGGGTAACCCCACGATTGCCGGGTATTAAGATTCGCCCGGCTTCGCCTGAACTTTCGCCGGATTTCTGATAAAAACCCTTATAAATTCTGGCCTTTTCTTTAATCCCGGCTGAAGCCTTGGTATTAAAAAGGCCTGGTGATCATTTATAAACCGGTGAGAAAACACAATACTCAATTGAAGATTTTTAAATCATTGATTATCATTGTATTATGTAAATTCATTTTGAAATTATAAATCATTGGAAATCAATTCATTGCTGCCTGCCCCGCACACTTTTGCGGGGTCTTTGCGTCATCGCGTGATTCTTAAAATTACCAGAGTATTGAAAACAAAAACTCGATTTTATATTGCGGAAAAGCCGGAGAAAGTGTCATGTTTTATCGAAAAATCGCAATGGCGAAAGAACTGCTTTTGACCATTCAGGGTTTTTAAGGTATATTTGTGCCTGCCCGGGATTCCTGGTGCTGGCAGGCTTGTTTATAAATGATACATTGAATAAGAAATCTGAATGCCGCATATATCATAATCCTGAATTAGAATGACGACCACCAAAGACAGTAAACTCCTTAATATTTATATACCTGCAGGTCTGTTTCTGCTCGGTTTTTGCTGGAAACTGTTCTTTATCAATCAGCGGGATATTTCGTTGGATGAACCATTCTCCATTTTTAATGCGCAGAGAAGTGTAAGTGAGATTTTACGGATACCGGCCGAAGGGGAGCCCAACCCTCCCTTATTTATGCTTTTACTGCATTTCTGGATAAAGCTCTTTGGCAACGAAAGTTATGCGGTAAGATTGCTGCCACTGCTTTTTAATTCGGCCACTATTTTGTTTATCTATTATACCGGGAAGCGGTTTTTCAGCCTTTGGACCGGTATACTGGCTTCCGGGCTGTTTATTTTTTCAACGTACCATTTCTTTCATGGCCTCGAAGTCCGTACCTATTCCCTGTTTTCCTTAGCCACGGCGGCTTCTTTGTATTATTACCTGCTGTATGTTAATGAACCGGAAAACAAAAAAGCCCTTTACGCGCTGATTTTCACCAATTTATTACTTGTCTATGCGCATTATTTTGGCTGGTTTGTAATTTTTTCGCAATTTATCAGTGGCCTGATTTATGTCCGGAACTTAAAATCCTTCTTCAGGATTCAGATCCCTACTTTAGCCACTATAACCGGCTTTCTTCCGATGATGCCGGTTGTGATCGCTCAGTTTGAGAAATCAAGCCGGGGCACCTGGCTTCAACCACCGGTTCCGGCTGATTTTAAAATTCAACTTCAGCTATTGCTCAATGATAAAGAGGTTTACCGCATTTTGCCCTATATAATTGCAATTGGAGTAATCTTCACATTAATTGCAGTTTTCAGGAAGCGATGGCAGGGATTCAACATTGGGCTGATCACTCTGTTTATCTGGTGGTTACTGCCTTACAGCATCATGTTCCTGGTTTCTCAGAAACTTCCGATGTTTAACAGTCGTTACATTCTGTTCAATACCATTGGCTTATATCTTTTTATCGGGGCTTTGGTTAGTTTTCTTTACCAGAAAAACAAGTATTTGGAACCTATAGCCGGCTTACTGATCCTGTTCTTTATGTTTCAATACCTGAAAATTCTTCCAAAGGATTTTGGCTATCGGGAAGTTGAAAATTCCGTCGATTTTGTAAGAAAATATGAGAAAGCGAGGGACGAAAGAATAATTATTATCTACCCGGTATGGGCCGATCTCCCCTTTTCCTATTATTATGACAGGGATTTATTTAACAAACCGGATAATTTTTACCGGGAATGCTCCAACAACCGCATATTCAGGGTGTGGGGATTGTCGGAGGTAAAAAAAGTGCTGGCACTCGAAAGCGATAAGCGGGTAATTGTATTTATGGAAGGAATTGCGACAAATAAGGAAGAGCAGTTTTTTGAGTTTTTGGATACTGCTTATGTCAGCATTGAAAAGCGTTTCTTTCCACAGACGTATCATGTTGGCGTTTACGACCCTAAAATGCTTAATAAGTAGCTGGATTCATTCTTTTCTGCTGAAGTTAACCTGATCCATATTTTATTTAATTTTATTAACTGAAAATTGCCGACACCTCGACCCAATATTAAAACACTTTTATGAAGAAATATATAATAATTTCCGCCTCTTTATTCTTTTTATTGATTGGTTATATAGCTGATGCACAGACTTCAGCATCCGGTATTAATGATTCAACTGCCGCCTGGCGGGTGAATTTTATTACCGATAACGGATCAGGTGGCACCTTGTTCACACACGATAAATATCGCTACACTTTTGACGGCGACACCTTGATCAACGAACTTGTTTACAATAAGCTTTTCAAGGGCGGGCACTACTACGAAGAGGACTTCTTTGGCGGTGAATCCTACAATCACCGCTATTATTCACATGAGTATGTTGGCGCAATCCGTGTTTCAGCGGGGAAATGGTATTTCTACGGAAGTTCAGATTTTCTTCCGGAACAGGAGTATTTGTTGTACGACTTTACCCTGAATGCCGGAGATCCCTTGCCCTTTACCTTCAACAATCCTGGAGAAGGCTTAACAATAGCTGCCATAGATACTGTGCTGATCAATACTATTGAAAGGCGGAGATTTCAACTTGCAGGTCAAATGAGCCCCGCTGCTACCTATATTATTGAAGGCTTGGGCAGTGATGTGGGGCTGATAGAGCCATTGGAGCAATTTGAGTATATCTGGCAACTTGTCTGCTATGCCGAAGATGGAGTGCCTTACTGGCCTGAATCCGGCATAGAATGCGATCTTAATGTAAATTCACCCTCGGTTACGGCAAGCCGTGATTTTGAAATTCAGGTTACACCAAATCCATTTAAAAGCATTGCCCTGCTTAAGTTTCCGGAGATTCAGCAACCTGGCTTGCTTCAGGTTACCGATATGCCGGGTAATATACTGTTGCAATATGAGCTAACCCGCGGGCAAAAGGAAATGGAAATTCAACCGGGGTTGAAGGCAGGGATATATCTTCTCCGGATTTCAACCGAAGACAAGATTCTAAGCAGAAAAATTGTGGTACAATAATCATTGTCGTTTTGTTAAATGAAGCGTAGTGAAGTGAAGTTGTCTGCGACTCCTATTTGTCTGTGAAAATTCACAATAGAACTATTCATCTGACAAATCGGACAAACCGTGATACAAAAGTATCTATGTGCCTATGTGTTTATTCTTTTTCAGCCTCGCAGCAATTTTCGTATCTCTTTAGAATCTTTCTAAATTCCTTTTTCCCCTTGTTATACCCGAATCTAGTTATATTTTTGCCGGCGATATGAATGTAAATTCTAAACGTACTTTTAACCACCCAAAATCATGAAAAAATTATTAACATTATCCGGATTGGTCCTGTTTGCCGGCCTGATCTTTTCAAGTTGTACAAAAGACGAAGAGGAGCCTGGGCTGCCAACAATCAGCTTTAAACAGGATGCGGGTTTTATTTTTGAAAATACCACCGCTGCTTATGGCGATACCCTCAACTTTGGAGTTACAGCAAGTAGCAATGGAACTGACAATCTTGTAAAATTTCAAATCCTTGTTAACAATCAGCAATTGCTGGATTCAACCATCAATACCGCAACCTTCAGCCTGGATTTTTATTCAACCAAAGGAATACTTGATACAGAAGAATGGTCGGTAATCGCTACTGATATGGCTGGTAACAGTTTTACAAAAACCATTACCATCACAGCTGCTTTCGGAGCGCTTGACTCCTATGTTACTGTTCTTCTTGGCGCGCAGGATAACGTCGCTACCGAGAGTTTTCTTTCGTTAAGCAATCATGCTGCCACTACTTATTTCCAGGCGCAGGCTTTTTTGAATCAGGCAGATATTGATATGTTCTGCTTCTTTGAAAATACCCCTGACCATGCCAATATGATGTCTCTGGCTTCACCTGGAGCAGGCATCACCGGAATCTTTACAGGCGCTTCATCTCCTGATAATTATACAACCAAGAACCTTACCTGGTTTGTGAAAACAGCGTTAACTGCTGCCCAGTTTGATGCTGTTCAGAATGATGCT
>JAAXUD010000270.1 GCA_013336205.1 Lentimicrobium sp.
TCCGGGATATTGGTAAAGCGGTGGAGGGTCAGCAATGCGAACTTGCCCTGATTCGCGAGAGTCTTTTCCGGTACACTGATTTTAGCCGGCATGTAACACGGGATTAGGTGTGTTCTGTCTGGCTTCCCTGTGCCGAAAAAATAGAAACTAGAAGTAGGAAGTAAGAAGTAGGAAGTCGGAAGTAAGAAGTAAGAAGTAAGAAGGAGGAAGCCGGAGGTCAGAAGTCAGAGGTCGGATGTCAGAAGTCGGAAGTCAGAAATCGGATTCCAATAGCTATTGGAACGGAGGGCGGAAGTAAGAAGTAAAAAGTAAATTTTTGGAAATTGGCATGGAGCATGGAGCATGGAGCATGGAGCATGGAAAGGTGCTCCAATCTGCTAATTTGCTAATCAGCTAATCCGCTAAATTTTCAATCCGAACCGACCGAAGGAAGCCCTCCAAAGGCCGGCAGGCTCAGCGAAGCTAAATCTGCAATCTCTGTGTCTCCTCTTTTCCTACACTTTCAATTAGCTGAATTCTGTGGCTATATCAGAAGGTGAAATTAATTCTAATTAATTTATAATCATTACGTTAGTTCTATTGTGCCTGATAGACAGTAAATCTGCCATATTAAATTATAAATAATTTTTAAAATAACAGATTTTACCGAAGGCCTTAAAATAAATAGTTAATACATTTGCGATTATAATGTACCGTTGCCAGACGGTTGGGGATTACATTCAGACCGGGACCAATTAACAAAAGTAGTGCATCTGCTTTGAGATGCGATTTTTTTTCTAAACTTTAAAAACCCGCGTAAAGAAGGTCTCGAATTAAATGAACACAAAAACATCAGGCAGAATAGGATTATTGCTGCTGATTCTCTTAGTCAATTTTCTTTATCCTCGAAACATTAGTGCATCCATCAACCGTGAGGAACTGCTCAACAACGCCATGATCCGTGACATTATGGTGGCCAATCCTCATAGTGCAAAATCCGAAATTCTGATGGAGGAATTGGATATGCGCCTTGATCCTATGCCGGAATATATGAAGGATGAAATCCTGGAAGGGCTATTTTTACTTTCAGATAAAGAATTGATGGAAGCACGTCGCGATATGAACCTATGCCTCTACCATTATGGCTTTAGTCGCCTGCTCTCCTCTTCATTGACCGATACCCTTGCAATCCCTGTTGATACTTTGATGGCCCTGCTTTCAGCCGATGGTAGTTCTGCTTCACTGATAAGGCAGGCATGGGTATTGATTGAAAATGGTGATACAATTTCCGCGCTGAATCGCATGGCAAGTATTGGAACGGAGATCAATCTTTCCATTGCTGAAATTGCTGAAATTGAGCAACAACAGGAGTTTATACTATGGCTTGCCACAAATCCTTCAATGGATACTACTTCTCTGGAACCGCTGAATATTTTTATGCAAAACAACAGTACAACTGTTTCTTCAGCAGCAAGAGGGCTTTTGATAGCCAATGGTCTGTTGGTTTACGATGAACCTTACCTGAATCCTGACCTAACCAAAAATAGCGTTGTCAGAAATCCAGTTAAGAATAATATTGAACCAACCAAATCCTTGTTAAAGGTTTATCCTAATCCGGTTCATGATTTTATCACTATTGAATATAATACAAATAATGACAAAACCAATGTAGTAGTAGAGCTATCAGACGAATCCGGAAGGAGAGTTTACAGTCAGCAACTGGTTCGACAGTTCGACGCGATTATACTGGATACACGCAATTTTAAATCAGGCAACTATTTTGTAAAACTTGTAGTTGATAACAAAACTGCTAATAGCGCAAAATTTGTAATTGCAAGGTAATTTCTCATTTAACAATTGGACCGGATAGAATAATCCGGTTCAATTGTTTATTTATATTCCGACAAAATGAAAACATATATACTGATCTTCCTTTTGCTTATTTCCCATATTCTGAATGGACAAACATGGGATAGAATTTTTGGATACTCTGACCGCAGAGAAACTTTTCGGAATCTGACGGAGACCTATGACCAAGGATTTCTTGTTTTGGGATCCTTTCATTTTTACCCTGATACCCGGGGCTGGGTGATTAAAACCGATATCAACGGTAACTTTCTTTATGATATTTCGATTGGAACAGGGACAGGTCTGAGCCAGGGAAATTACCCGGGCCATATTGAGCCTACCAGCGATGGCGGCTTTATTGTCTGCGGTAGTCATGATCGCTGGACGCCCAATGATATAGGCGTGACCAAACACAATGCATGCGGCGATCTTGAGTGGTGTAAGATATTCCGCACCGATGGCCCCGATATGTTTGACTGGGGCCGCAAGATTCTGCAACTCCCTGATGGTGGATATATCATGTTAACCCAAGGTTATGCTTCCAATACCAATAACACTAAAATTCACCTGTTCAGATTTGGCTCATCAGGCGAAGTGCTCTGGATTGAGCCTTATGCTTTAACTGAATACCATCCTTATATTAACAATAATGGGGCTTACGATGTGTTGATTGATACAAATGGTGATTATTTTCTGAGCGGTTTTTGTTACTGGTGCGACGATTCAGTTGCTTCGGGCGGGTGGAATAATCCATGCCGGTTAAAGGCACTTGCCCTTAAGGCAGACAGTAGTAGGTCTGAGCAATGGGTTAGTGTTTTCAGAGACACACTTAGGGATCAATACTCAAGTTCGAGATTTTCCACAGAACAAAACGGAAAGTTTTATATAGGCGCCAATTACAGGATAAACGGCGAATTCCCGGTAATGCTACTTATCAATGATAGTCTTGGGAATTTCATCCTTGACACATTACCCCAGATTTCTGATATCGGTGAAAAATGGGCTGAAGGATATTTGCTTGACCCCGTTTTTTCCTCAAATGGAAGAATGTTTGCTCATACACTTATGGTTGATAGCACCAATTTCTATCCTGGTTGGTTTAGTCTTCATGAGTTGGATTCGTTGGGTGGCTGGCATAATTCGTTTATGCACCCTGAGGCTCATGCTGAAAGTCGCATTACTTTAACTTCTGACGAAAAGATACTTGCTGGTGCTGTGGTAGGTAGTGGGTTGGATCAGGACATTATCCTGATGAAATTCAACACCAGCCTTGAGTATGATAGTATTTACACGGCACCACGGGTGTATGATTACCTCTGCCCCGATCCGATTGTTTCAAAAACCATCGATTTAAGCGATTGCGAGGTAATTGTAAATGTGGAGGATATTCCTACCCGAAGTGAGTATGAGGCCCGCATCAGCCTGATACCCATTACCCCGGCGCCCAACCCGGCAAAGGATTATATCCGCTTTTTACTTGAAAATACAGAATACCATAATAAAATCCGGGTGGTTTGCTACGATATTTTTGGCAGGCAACTGGCTGAAATCCCTGTAAACTCAGGTGTAAACGAAACCGGACTGAGTATAACAGGTTGGCGACCGGGGCTGTATATGGCGGTGGTTTATTCGGGCAACAAGCAGATGGGAAAGGCGAGGTTTGTGGTGCAGTGAGGTTTTTGATGTTCTGATGTGTTTCACGCAAAGACGCCAGGACGCAAAGAATATGCAATGGCTTTTAAAGAAAAATTTATCACTATTAGGCGGGTCCACACAAAGTAAAATAGTTCCAAAAAAAATCTTTGCGTCTTCGCGTCTTCGCGTGATTCTTTAACCAACTTTGACATGAAAAAAACAATCTTACTACTTTTCTTTATCGCAATGAGCAGCATTTCACATGCCCAACAACCCATTGACTCGCTCTACCTCTGGGTGAATTTTCAGGAAGAATCCATCACTATTGATATTCCTGACAGCTACTTTAATCACCGGACTACCATTCCGCGAATGCCAACCTTTGTTGCCATGCGCAAGCTGAATATCATGGTGCCGCCACTACCTGCCAAAGAAGCCTTGTTGCAGACATTTGAGAATTACCTCACCAAAACTGCCGCTCCTGTCGATAATTATCAGCGTCTCGACTGGCTGCGGGTAATGGTTTTGTATTTGTACTTCAGCCAGAACGACATTTCTCAATTGCCGCCGGAGGTATTGACAACACTGGAAAACTGGCAGACGGCGCCGGAAACGGCCATTGTGCGCAAAGAGGTGGAATTAGTGGAGAAGTGGGTGGAGTTGGTTCAGTAGCCGGATGCCGGAGGTCAGAATTCAGATGTCAGAAGTCGGAAGTCAGAAATCCGAAGTCAGAAGTCAGAGGTCTGAAGTCGGAACGGAAGTTAGAATCGTTTGGAAATTGGAAATTGGTTTTGGAAATTAAATAGCCAATCTGAAATAACCAACATTACCAGTTGCCAGGATAAATTCCTTCTGAATTCAGTATCTTTCTGGTTATTCCGATTCTGTAACCGGTGTCTTCCGGCTTTTTGATGTCAATATTGAGCGCGAAGATCCAGGCGTTGTTTTCGTCTTCAACAAAACCGACATACCATCCAATTTGGTGTTCAATGCGCACTGCCCATCCGGTTTTTGCGTAGAGTTTCTTGCCGGGAACTGAATCAGCCTGCATAATCTGCTTTACTTCCTGCTGAACCTCTTTTGTAAAAGGAAGCTTTTCAAAATAGAGGGAATGTAAAAAACTGGTCTGTTCCTGGGCTGAGATTGCTATATCGCCGTCAAGCCAGAAACTGTCAATTTCTTTTCCTGTAAGTTGATTGCCATACCGGCATTTATGCAGCCATTCCTCCATTATTGGTCTTCCGGTCCGGCGTGCAAGCTCCTGGTAAACCCAAACCGCTGAAACCCTGAAGGCTTCCCGCAGACTTAAGTCCCGGTTCCAGGCTTCATAGGATCTGTTTGTGCCATCCCATTTGAATACTTCATCAATATGGCTGACCGAGCCGTTCTGCAAGCCAATCAGTGTGTTCATGATTTTAAAAGTGGAAGCCGGAATGTACCTGATGTTTGCTCTTTTGGCATTGTAAGTATAGTAGTTGCCA
>JAAXUD010000018.1 GCA_013336205.1 Lentimicrobium sp.
GTTCTTACGGAGAATTTGAGCAAATGCTGATTCCCTTCCTTTTTAAAACAATGCTTTCTACCACCATTGATTTATGTATTGATAACCACCCCTTTATATTTCAAAAATATACGAAGGAAATTATTGAAAAGAATTTCATAAGTACCGGGGATGGTGGTTTTCTGATATTTGATACACCGCTGCACTCACTGCTTTTTGCCAGTAATTATGCCATCGTATTGCGGATTTACAATGCTTTCCACTTCTTTCCCCGCCTGCGAAAGATCATTGGCGGTATAAGTACCCGGTATGCAATTACTTACGACAAGGTGTATTCCTACAACGAAAATCACTATGGACGGGCAATTATCAACAATGCAAGAATACTATCGCGCGACAGCCTGAACCGCTGCCTGATTGATGAGCATGTTCACCGCTGGTTTACGGTGAATATTGATGGGATTGAGAACCTGCAGGTGCTTACCATTGATGACATTTCGCATATAAATGAATTCAGCACCGACTATAACCGGCTCCCTCTGGCAACAAAATCTGATAAAATTTTTGGCAGGGAAGCCAGCCGGAATGAAGGAATTATAAATTCAGACATCCTGAAGATTGGTAAAATAAAAGCCAAGGAAACAGATATCAACATATACAACCTTCACCTTCAGGTTAGTATGAGCCTTGTAAACAACGACGATGAGAATCAGAAAAAAATAGTGACAGTGAGCCTGGGAAATCTGAATACATCGGGAATCTGATGCAATGAAACTTTCAACCTCCTGAACCCATAAATTGTATGTGTGCTTTAAAAATATTGCCGGTAGAACAAATCAGGGAAGCTGATGCCTACACTATTTCGAATGAGCCTGTTTCTTCAATTGATCTGATGGAACGGGCTGCTAAAGCTTGTTTCCAATGGATTTCAAAGAAGGTTTCAAAAGAAAAGCACATCAGGGTTATCTGTGGCATGGGCAACAACGGAGGAGACGGACTGGCCATTGCCCGCATGCTGTGTAACGAAGGTTACGATACTGATGTCCAGGTTATAAGGCATACCGACAATCCAAGCCCGGATTTCTCGGCGAACTTCAGATTACTGGGCGACCTGCCCGGGCTGGTGATTACCGAAATCTTTGAAACCGACCCTGATATTGATGTTGAAGAGGATGACATTGTAATTGACGCCTTGTTAGGCACCGGGCTTAATAAGCCGGCAGCAGGTTTCCCTGGGCGCATTATTGAGCAGATTAATGAAAGTAATGCGCTGGTTATCGCCATAGATATCCCCTCAGGACTTTTTGCCGACAAGCCGGTTGACAGAAGGAAACAGGCCATTGTAAAAGCGGATTACACCCTGACTTTTCAAACGCCCAAGTTGGCATTCCTGATGGCTGAAAATGAGGAATTTACCGGCAACTGGAAAGTTCTTGATATTGGATTACATCCCGAATACCTGGAATTGGCTCAGAGTAATAACTTACTTATTGAAACTGCCGATTGCAGAAGTTTGTACCGACCGCGTCATAATTTTTCGCACAAGGGAAATTACGGACATGCCCTGCTGATTTCAGGCAGCACCGGAAAAATGGGCGCAGCTGTTTTGTCAGCAAAAGCCTGTTTACGTTCCGGTGCCGGATTACTTACCACACACATTCCCGGCGATGGTTTTCTGATTATGCAAACATCGCTGCATGAAGCCATGGTAAGCATTGATCCGGACGACACGCACTTTTCAACATTGCCCCTGCTCGATGCTTACAATGCCATAGGTATTGGACCAGGAATCGGACTTGAATCAGAAACCCAGGCTGCATTCAAGTTGCTGATACAACAAACCAGTGCCCCGCTGGTAATTGATGCAGATGCAATTAACATCCTCAGTGAAAACAAGACCTGGATATCGTTCTTACCTCCCGGCAGCATTCTTACCCCTCACCCAAAGGAATTTGAGCGGCTGGCCGGCCCTACTGCCAATCATTTCGACCGCCTTGAGTTGCTCAGGGTATTCTCGATGCGCTATAAATTATTTATTGTGCTAAAAGGCGCCTATTCGGCTATTGCAAGTCCCGACGGAACCATCTATTTTAATCCGACCGGTAATCCGGGAATGGCAACAGGTGGCAGTGGCGATGTATTAACCGGTATCATTCTCGGATTGCTGACCTCAGGTTACCCGGCCCGCGACGCCTGTATTCTTGGCACCTGGCTTCACGGCAAAGCCGGCGACTATGCAGCCAGGAAGATGAGTATGGAGGCCATGCTTCCGGGAGATATCATTGAAAATATTGGAAACGCGTTTAAAAAAATAAGTTAGGACTTAGCAAGAACCAGATCTTCTTCAAGCCTCAGATTATCAATAATAAACACCTGACGTTCCGGGGTGTTTCTTCCCATGTAAAACGATAGAATATCCGGTATTTCAGATGATTTACGAAGAATCACCGGGTCAAGCCGCATGCTGCCTCCGATAAAATGTTTAAACTCATCGGGTGAAATTTCGCCAAGCCCCTTAAACCTTGTTATTTCCGGATTAGGCCCCAGTTCTGCAATGGCGCTGAGGCGCTCTTCATCTGAGTAACAATAATTGGTTTTTTTCTTGTTTCTTACCCTGAAAAGAGGTGTTTGCAAAATATAAACATGGCCTGATTTAACAACGTCAGGATAAAACTGCAGGAAGAAAGTAAGTAAAAGCAGTCGGATATGCATACCATCCACATCGGCATCGGTAGCAATTACAACATTATTATAGCGCAGATTTTCAACACCTTCTTCAATATTCAGCGCAGACTGCAGCAGGTTGAACTCATCATTTTCATAAACAACCCTTTTGCTGAGCCCGTAACAGTTCAAAGGCTTGCCCTTTAAACTGAAGACAGCCTGGGTGTTCACATCCCTTGATTTGGTAATTGAACCGCTGGCCGAATCTCCCTCAGTGATAAAAAGCGTAGTATCAAGCCTTCTGACGTCGTTGCTGTTGTAATGAATCCGGCAATCGCGCAGCTTTTTATTGTGCAGGCTGACTTTCTTAACACTCTCTTTGGCCAGTTTTTTGATATTGGCCATTTCTTTTCGCTCCTTCTCACTCTGCATTATCTTCCTCAGCAGAGATTCTGCCGTGTCGGAATTCATATGCAGGTAGTTATCAAGCTGCTTTTTCAGGATATCGCCGATATAATTCCTGATGGTCTGACCTTCAGGCTCTATATACATGGAACCAAGCTTGGTTTTTGTCTGGGATTCAAAAACAGGCTCCTGCACTTTTATACTAATGGCGGCAACCAGCGATTGCCTGATATCGCCGGGATCAAAATCCTTTTTATAAAAATCGCGGATTGTTTTTACCAGGGCTTCTCTGAAAGCGGCCTGGTGGGTGCCTCCCTGCGTTGTATGCTGACCGTTGACAAACGAGTAATACTCTTCGCCATATTGCTTTGCACTGTGCGTGAAAGCACATTCAAAGTCCTCGTCCTTCAGCTGGATGATTGGGTAGACGATCGGGTTTCCGTTGTTGTTGCGTTCAAGCAGGTCGAGTAATCCATTTTTGGCCTGCATTCTGATGCCATTGAACCAAATGGTGAGTCCGTTATTCAGAAACACATAATTCCAGAGCATCTGCTCAATATATTCGGGCAGATAATGAAAGTGACCGAAAACATCCTCATCAGGAATGAAATTTATGAGAGTTCCGCTTCTCAGTGTGCAAGGTTCAACCTTATGGTCGACAAGAATTTCGCCGCGTTCAAATTCAACAATTTTAGTCTGACCTTCACGGATACTCTGCGCGATAAAACTCCTGGAGAGTGCATTAACAGCTTTAGACCCAACCCCGTTTAATCCCACAGCCTTTTTAAAGACTTTTGAATCGTATTTAGCGCCTGTATTTATCTTTGAAACGCAGTCAATAACTTTACCCAGCGGCATCCCCCGGCCATAATCGCGGATGGTAACCCGCTGATCCTTGATGGCAACTTCAATAGTACGGCCATTGCCCATCACAAACTCATCAATGGCATTGTCAATGACTTCTTTAATCAGAACATAGATACCGTCATCCTGCGATGAACCATCGCCCAGTTTGCCGATATACATGCCCGGTCTCAGCCGGATATGCTCTTTCCAGTCAAGTGTGCGTACGCTTTCGTCAGAATATTGTCCGGGATTGCTTGGTGTGTAGTCAAAATCTTCCATAAGGCTGCAAATATAGCTCAAAGTAGCTGATGGTAGTTCCGCCTGTTGATATTAAAAAGCCGGTTGTTGAAAAAAAAATGGCAGCTTATTCCCCTGGCTTGAGAACCCAGGCGCCGGTAAATATTTGTTTCAATGTTGCCAGTGCAGCCTGTGCTTCTGCCTCGGTTGGATATTCATCAATTGAAATCCTGAAATTATCATCAGAAACAATAGTCCGGGCTTTGCTGTAACCAAGTTTTCTTAAGCGATCCACCTCATTATAGGCTTTTTCCTGGTTATTCAGGCTTCCGGTAATAATGTAATACTTTTCAGAAACTCCAACCTTATCGGATGTCTGGATTGGCTTACCGGATGCAATCTTCAGGCTGTCGGTTGTTTGTAAAGGCAAGGTATCACTAACACACAGTCCAAACCCTTTTTCAATGTCCTCCCCTTCTCCAAACCATACGCAGGCATAGTCCCCATGAAATCCGATGCCAAGCGCTTTCCAGGGTTTAATCCATTTTCCGGTATTCAAAAGGTAGTCGTTGGTTAATCCCATCGTTTTCCACAAATCGAATGCATCCGCAGCCCTGGCTTCTTCACCACCCGAATAAACCATTTCCCATCCTTTAAATTTATAGCCGGTAATCTCTTTGGGTTTATCATTCATGCAAAGCTGCCGGTTTTTATCATGGGCATAACAACAAGGCTTCCATTTACCCTTCGCTGACCAGCTGTGCGGATTACAACCCCCAAAATCAGGACGATTGAACGCCAGGTCCATCGCGTGGGTTCTGGCAACATATGACAAAGACCTGGAAAACGGAACCGGAGCAAGCTTGTGAATCCGACGATATTCATTTATCAGCTTATATAAGGAATCCTCCTCACTGCTGGCGCAGTATTGTTTTAAAGGACCAAGATCAATTACCTGTCCTTCAGTCCTGGAGGAGAGTAATATTGTAACAAAAAAGATAAAACCGAATAAAAATTTGATTTTCATTATTTTAGCAAAAATAAATCCATAGCACAGTCAAAAGTACAAATTCCGGCCGGGATGACAAAATGGTAATTCACTTTCAGTTTAAAATGAGCATTTCGTGAGTCTTAGGCATGGATCATGGGGCATGGGGCACAGAGCACAGAGCACAGGGCTCAGGGGCGCAGAGCAAGGAGTTATTCGTCCCTCGTCCCATTTCCCGTCCCTCGTCCCTTCTTTGGCACAGGGCACAGGGCTCAGGGCACAGAGCATGGAGTTATTCGTCCCTCGTCACATTTCCCGTCCCTCGTCCCTATTTCCCGTCCCTCGTCCCTTCTTCCGCATAAAGCATCGGTCTTTTGTTGTCAGAATTTTTTCAAACGTAACTACATGCAATCCAGCAATTTAATTCTATTACTTAAAAAGCTGCCTGAAGTTTGCCAGATCACTTTTCAGCACCAGCATATTACGCCACTTTTCGCCGCTTATTTTCATATAAACGAATAATTGATAAAGCATACCGGCCATATAGGCGATGGATGCAGTTATTCCCGCGCCGGCAAGGCCAAGCAAGGGAATGAGTGTAAATCCGAAAATGATCGTAAAGAGCAGTCCAAGGCCTGATGAAATCGTATTATGCCAGGGTTTGCCACTACCAGAGAAATAATGACTTAACATAAGTGAAATCGCTACAGCCAGTATTCCGGGCGACAAGCTTAGTATTACCCCATGTAGATTGCTGAAATCGCTTAGAAATATCAGCACAAAGAAATCAGCAGGCAGCAAAAGCAAAACAAGTAAGATAACTATCGTCAAAACGGTAGTTATTCTGATAAAAGCTGAGGTGATGGTACGTGAATAACCGAGGCTGGTGCTGTTTGCAATACGCGAATACTGCACCATGGCGATGCTTTTGGAAATAATCCAGACACTTTCCGAAATCTGAACTCCGATTGAGAATACCCCTAAGGTGGCTCTGTCGAAATACTTCTCAATAATATAATAGCTTAGCCGGTAGTTAAATAGTTGCATAACGCTGGCGGCCTGCAGATAGCCTCCAAACCGGAAAGCTTCTTTCAATATTGACGTATCCCACAAGGCAATTTTCTCTATATATCTGACTATCATGGCTAAACTCAGGACAAACGCCAGTCCGAAAGAAATATACAGGGAAAAGATATAGGCCTCAATACTAATCCATTGTCTGGCCCAAAACAAATAAACAAGGGATGAAAGGAGAGTAACTGACTGGATTACAGCCAGTAAATTAACCTGTTTTACCTGCTCTTTTCCAAGCAGCACATTCTGATTGATCGAAAAAAACGATTGAATCAGCGAGATGAGGATAAGATCGGTTACAAACTCGCGTGGAACCAGCGAAAGGCTACCCAGCACAAGGCTCCCTATAACAGAAACCAGGGTACTCCAGACCCACGCCGGCATTAACAGTTGCAGCAATGGCCTGCGAGGCACCAGGTAAACCAACGCACTTCCGCCCAACAGCGCACTGATCAATTGATTAATGCTGATGCCCAATATTATAAGAGAGATTGTACCCATTCCGGCAGCTCCCAACTGGCGTGCCGTTATGGTCACAACAATCAGATTGATAATTGCAATGATTAGCCGGGAGGCTGCGGTGGAAATTATCTTACGAATCATTTACCAATAACCGGATTTGGATTAACAAGATGCAAACGCCTCTTTAATTGCCATTGAAACGATGCAAAAGAAAAAACCGGTTTCTTACAATCAAAATAAAGATAGTCGCCAGCGAAAGAAATGGTATGCAATCCTTCAAAACCTTCGGGAGGCACCAATGAGGAAACAGACATCTCAAGATAACCGGTATCGGAAAGCAGTTTGACCTCATTAATGACGACGCGGCCGCCATAGGTCAGGGAGCAATCCTGAGCAGGCCTGTATAGTTTTTTATCAAGAATAAAAAAGGGACCGGCTGGTCTTGAATTGGTTATATCTGATTTAACCGGATTTAATTCGTGTGGTTCAAATGGTCCCTGAAAACTTTCAGCATGCCAGATGTGCAGTTCCACATTGGTGGCATCGGCAGGTGTAAAAAACAGGTACCAGTGGTTCTGATGAAAAACCAGCGTGGGATCTGCAGCAGCAACTCCGCTTAATAAAGTACTGTGATGCAAAAGTTTACCAGTCGATGGATCGTATCGGTACAATTCTACTGAACCATGACTGATTGATTCGGGTATACACCATATTTGACCCTCATACCTGAAAGTGAATGGATATGACAAATGCCAGGGCTCTTCCAATACTTTTACCGGCGCTGAAAACAAGGACTCCCTTTCGGTAAACCAGGAAGAGGATATCACGGCTTTCCGGGTTTTATAATTATAATCCTCAAACAAAAGCAGCAACCGGGCTTCTTCTTTCAGCGCAAAGCTATCGGCAAAATAGCGATCATTACCTTTGGCCCCAAACCATGTAACATCTTCATTATCTATATTATAACCAAGATCAGTTACAATATCAGCCGGTCGGGCTTTTAAAATGCCGGTTTGCCACTTTTCAGTAAAAAACAATTCTTTAAGATGAAACCTGAGTTTGTTTGTTATTTCCTTCAGAAAAAACTGAATAAAGGTAAAATTTGTAGGCTCCCTGAATATCGGTGCTTTTGGATATTCCTGTCCTGACTCGGAAGGGAAAGTATTTTGAGCAATGATTTCAGCACAAACATCGGCCGGCCAGTTTTTTGACAACCTGATTGCCTGATCGAGATTGGCTTTCCATGAATGATTTATGGTAGGAAAATAGCCCTTCCTTAAAATGATTCCCCCGTCAAGGGTTTCGGTCAACCGCTGTAAAACTGATCCGGTTACCGGGTCGTTGAAAAGAATTTCATATAAAGCCGGCGGTACGCCCCGGTATTTCTGTTCGTCGCCATGATGAAATGACCAGACTCCATAAGGTGTGCAATTCAGAATTTCGCCACGAATTATTCCAAAACCGAATTTCAGGATAAAATCCGGGTTGCATTTCTGTATTGACTTGATGTCGTATTCGAAAAAATATTCACTGTACTTGCTTCTGAATTCAGTAATACAGAAGATTTCAGGTAAGTTCTCCAACAATTTTCCGGCATTCTTTTTCCGAAAGGAAACAGGTCTGAAGAAATACTGATAATACTTTCGAAATAATAATTTAGTCCAATGGTATGTTGAAATCCGCTTAACAAGGCCGGGTTTTATCAAATCGCTCTTATCAGGTAAGATTATGGCAACAGGAATTGCTTTTCCACTGTTTATCAGCGAATCAATGACATCATATTGCCATTGTTGTAGATTCAGTGAATTGCACATGATGGCAAATCTCAATTCCGTTTTGCTGCCTGTAGCCATCAATGTTTTTTGTTAATAATTGTGTTGTATAAATCAGCCAGGTTCTTTGAAACGGCATCAAATCCATATTGTTGCTCAACTTCAGAACGCATTTCAGCCTTATTGAATAGTTGTTTATTTTCCAATACGTTGGTTAGCGCCTGTGCAAAAGCTTTTACATCACCCACCGGTACAATTATTCCGGAATTTTTTGTTATAAATTCACCGAAGTCTGCAACATCGGTAGCTACCACCGGAACTCCGCAAGCCAATGATTCATATGCAACTATGCCAAATGTTTCATAATTGCTTGACAACGCCAGGCAGGAAGCCTGTTGAATTTCGGCAGCCAATTCCGGGCCTTCCAGTAAACCGGTAAAGCGGATTCTTCCTCCGGTTATTTTTTTTGATGCAGCATACCTTTTAATCATTTCAAGATCAGCACCCTCCCCTATCAACACTAATTCAGCCTCATTTTGCAGAGAAGGCAGCAATGCAAAAGCATCAATCAGCAGTTTAAGATTCTTTGATTTCTCTTCGAAGCAGGTAACACTGACAATTCTAAATTTCCGATCTGTTTTCTCAGCAATGTTAAAGAGTGAAGTATCTACCGCGTTCGGCAGCATAGAATAGTTAGTTTTAATTCCCTGCTTTTTCATTGCATCCGCGAGGCGACGGGAAACAACAGTTGTTGCAGCTGCTCTGTTTATAACAAACCTGGTAATTTTTTTCCTTAGCCAACCCTTATATTGCAAATTCTCAGGATAATAGCGCGACCAATGTTCCGTAATTACAAATGGAACATTCCACCTGAAGCCATACCACCAGGCTAAAAAAGCGGAACGGGTAAGCACATGGGCATGAATCAGTTGTGGCCTGCCGTTCAGTGTTACTGCAGTTTTTACCGCCAGATTCAGGGCAATCAGCTGCCGTGCAACACTGGCCGGGCCTTCTGTTTTCCGATAGTTGACGATAATTTCTGTAAGGCCGTTTTCCGATTTTATCTCAGTGGAGAAAAGCTCATGAGATTTTGCAATCAGTGCCGGAACAACAAACACGGCGGTTACTTTAAATCCGGCAGAAACAGCGGCCAGCGCATGCTTTTTAACAAAAAGCCCCAGCATAGGATCCTGGCTTGAAGGATACCAGCGGGATATATACAAGATGTGTTTTGCCGGTATTGATTCCATTGCGCTGTTTTCAGCCTCAAATTTAGGGAAATTTGCCGATTGTTGGCTATTGAATGTGTTTAGCCTACCCTCGTTAATAATCCGGTTTCAATTTATTTCAATTGCTTCAGCATCCAGATATTGCAGGTTGTATGTATTGACGTCCCAAGCGGCTGATCAAGATTTTCAAAACCCTGCTTCGCATAAATACTAACAGCCTTTGCAAAATGAGGCAAACTCTCAATATATAACTGTGTATAGCCAAATTCCCGGGCTGATTCTTCACTCTTTAACATCAGTTCTTTGCCAATTCCCTTTCCTCTGGCTTCTTTTGCCAGATAGTATTTAACCAGCTCTGCACAGTTTTTGTCAAGCCCCTCAGATGGGTAAATGCCGCAGCAGCCTGCAATCTCACCCTCTACTTCTGCTACCCAGAGAACTGATGCCGGGGTTTGAAATAATGCATAAAGATTGTCTGTAGTTGGGTCAGAATAAACAGTACCTGATCTTGGTGCATCATGTTCCTCAAAAACCCTTCTGATCATTTTAGCCAGGGCCAGATTGTCCTTTTCTTCTATTTGTCTGATTTTTAATTCCATATCTCAATTATTTATTCAAAAGAATGTGCTAATGAAGAATTCCATGAGAAAAACCAATTGCTAAATTCAAATATCCGGAGCGCAAAAAACAATTCAGGTTTTATCATTTCCAGATCTTATCATCAACAGCACAACACCTGCCATTGTTAAAATTCCCCCAAAAATCTGAATGTTTGCCGGAAGATTCCCAAAAATCAGAAATGCACCTATAAGCACAAAAAGCCCGGTTGAACTCTGAACTATAGCTGCACGGGAGGCTTCAATATACCTTAAGGCTGAATACTGAAATATTGATGTCAGAAATGGACCAATAAACGATCCGGCGATTATCCAGGCAAGAGCCGGCAATGGAATTTTGAAAGAAAATCCTTCTACAAACATCAATACCAGGGCCGTTAACAGCAAGAAAAAAGCTCTGTTAAGGGCGAGCACAACCGGACTGATTTCGCGTATATGTTTTTTTGCCAGGGTAGTACGAACAGCATAAAATGATGTTGAAACCAACATAAGTCCCGACGCCCCGGTCAACAAACTATTGAATGAGGTGAATTTGCTGCTTATGATAAAAGCACCGGCTATCGTCAATAATGCGCCAACTTTAGCATAGTTGCCAAAACGCTCAGAAAGCAATAATATGCCAAGTAAAGCAACAAACAGGTATTCCAGGTTACGCAGGAAGGAAGGGACTGCCGGATTCTCAGAAATGGCGATTGCTGCGTAAAAAGACGAAGTAGCAACAATTTCAATCAGCCCGATCAGAAGCAATGAACGGTAATCGGCCCTTGTTAAAGTCCTGACGGAAAATCCCCCCCTGGGGTGAAGCGCCATCAGGCCATTAAAAAAAATCGCGAACAAAAACCAGTAGAACCCGAACTGCGGCAAGCTTACCTCATTTAATGCCGCTTTGCTGAAAAGATAAACCAGCGACCCGCAAATGGTTGCAATTAATGCATACAAGTAACCGCGGGTTGTTGATTTCATTTCAGTAAAATCGTAATAAAACTAATACACACATTATCGTGGTAATTGAAATTGGTGTTGAATGAGAATATCCACTTTTTTCTTCACCTGCAAATGTAACGATTCTGTTTTCATTCTATTTCTCTTTAATCCCATTTAAGACCTTGATCGCATTTTGTAATCTGGCGTGGTTCGTTCCGGAGATTATTGAAAAGGGCAGTTTTCTTTGCTCAAGTTCTGCCAGGTATCTGCCAAACAATTCTTCCCGCAGTTGCGGATGTTCTCTGAGCGGATCGGCTTCCCAGGGCAAGTCAGTATTACAAAGCAGGTAATGTTCATAGGTATGATTTTCTACCATATGATCAATCCAGGGATGAGATTTACCAAACTTTACCAGGCACCAGATCCGGGTTACGAGGAAATCGGTATCGCAGAATAACCATTCCTTTGCCCGCCCTGTGAGCTTTTCCTCAGCCTCGTACTGACCCTCTGAAATTTTAAGAATGTCATTAAAATTATAAGGTCGGTTAATTGCTTCAAGGTATTGACGGGCAAATTCAGGAACCCAGGGTTCACCATACTCAGCAGCAAGCCCTGCTGCCAGCCAGGATTTGCCTGTTGATTCGGGCCCGGTGATGGCAATCCGCTTTAGCATGCTTTTTCCTTTTGTGCATTTAAACGCTTGCGCCATTCAATAAAGGCCAGTATAGCCAATATCAAAAACACCAGGTATTGGAAACTGGTAAAAACCAGGCCTTTCATATAATACATCGGTATTGAAACAATATTACCGGCTATCCAGTAAACCCAGTTTTCAATCTTCTTACGGGCCATCAATACCATCGCAATAAGGAAAATGGCGGTCGTAAAAGAGTCAATCCAGGGCACCCACGACTGCATATAAACCTTATCGTCATGATTAAACAGCCATATAAGGCCAATAATAAGCCAATAGGATAAGAATGCGAAGGCAATTGCTCCTGATTGTTGAAGTCTGGTATTTTTAGAAATATGCAATACCTCGTCAACATTAATCTTGCGGGTCCAGTTATACCAACCGTAAACACTTGTTACAAAATAGAAAAAATTAATTCCGGCATCGGCGTATAGTCTTGCGTTGAAGCAGATGTATACGTAAATCAGCACACTTACAATGCCCGTAGGATAAACAAGAATGCTCTCCTTACGTGCATACCAGACACTGGCAATGCCCAGGACTACTGCGACAAATTCAGGCCAGGTTGTGGATTGAAGGTTTATGAGAAAGTTTGTGTAAAAGTCGGCCATATGGTCAAGTAAAAAGTAAAAAGTCTAAAGTCTAAAGTAAAAAGTCTAAAGTTCAAAGTAAAAAGTAAAAAGTCTAAAGTTCAAAGCTCAAAGTAAAAAGCTCAAAGCAAAAAGTCTAAAATTAAAGTTCAAAGCTCAAAGCCTGCCTGATTGCTTGGGCAACCAAGCAGACAGGTAAAAAGTCTAAAGTTTACCCGGCTCAACGCCGCCTGTTTGCCTGCATTCCCAGCCAATCAGGCTGTTGGCTATTTAAAAGATTTCATCCCGAAGCACATAACTCCATGCTCAATGCCCCATGCTCCAAGCCCTGTGCTCTGTGCCCTGTGCTCTGTGCCCTATGGCTTCGATACAATTTTCGGTAGCAAAATCAGTAACTCAATTCATCAACAATTCCGAAAATCACTCAGCCATCGGCCCTGTGCTCTAAGCCCTGAGCTCTGAGCTCATTGCCCATGCTCCATGCTCTGAGCCCTGTGCCCTTTGCCCTATGCCCCATGCTCCATGCCCTGTGCCCTGTGCTACTTCTCAAGGTCGGCATTAATCACTTTCATTACGAATACCGAATGTGGAAGCGTGAAAGCCTGCTTCAAACATTGTTGAATTGTGCCCATAACCTCATCAAACTCTCCAAATACCTGGGTGGCCATCGTGTTGGTTCTTACTATAAGGTTAGTGTTTTCATTCAAAGTAGCAATAAACGCCTTGATTGGCTTTTTATATTGCTCATTCAGAGGATAATAGCTTATTTCCACGGAAATTTTCATAACATTTCAATTTAATTCAGTAGTCAGAAATTATTGCCAAAGGTACAGGTATTCATAATTGCATTATCTTTGGAGCACAACAAACATCGCGGTTTTATGAAAACATCAGCAAACATTCGCCTGGCACTTTTTACTTTAGTTGCCGTATTCATGACTTCCTGTTTAACTGTTGAAAAAAAATCATACAGTTTTGATATGACCGGTGAAAACTCAGGGAAACTGACAATTCGTTATATCAATATTCTATCTGTGATGGACGATGGTCAGGATGTTACATCCGCTGATTTCCAGGAACTGCTCGACAAATACATCAATGGCGATCAGTTGGTGCAGGATTTTCCGGGTGCTGCCAATGTAAGCAAGCGCCTCTATGTGGAGAATGATCAGTTATGCGGGGAGGTAATTGTTGATTTTACAGATCTTTCATCAGCCAGGCTCTACCAGTACGATGCCAGGAGCCCAATAATGATGTGTATCAGTGCAGCATACGATTCAGAAACTTATGTCAGTTCCAATGGCTCGTATGGTAACGATTATATGCCGGTTGTTTTCTGGCCTTCAGGCAGTAAAAAAATGGAAGTTACCACCTCCGTAACAGCACCTGATGAAACTAGATCGGAAGAGCGTCG
>JAAXUD010000819.1 GCA_013336205.1 Lentimicrobium sp.
TACCGGGGTTATTAATTTTGCCCAGGTACTGTTGGATAATTATGATTTTGATCCGGCAGGCATTGATATGGTACAGAAGATTATAAAAGAAGGAGACCGAATAGCAACAATTACCAGGAATTTAATATCTTTCGCACGTGCAGACGTTGGTTTGCGAGAACCTGTAAATCCTGTTGAAATTGTAAATACAAGCCTTTCCTTGGTGAATAATCAGTTAAACAAGGAGGGGATCAGGGTTGTGACTGACTTTTCGAGCGAAAACACATTGATTGTGGCTGATTCTAGAAAATTACAACAAGTACTTTTAAATCTTATTAGTAACAGCAGATATGCTTTAAACGCTAGATATCCAGGATTTGACGAAAGAAAAATTATTGATATATCGTGTTTTGAAAAGTCTGTTAATGATCACAGAGTTTTTCTTATAGTTGTCAAAGATTACGGAACAGGACTGCCTCAGGCTATATTAGAACATATCTTTGAACCGTTTTTCAGTACGAAACCGCCAGGAGAAGGAACAGGACTCGGCCTCAGCATCAGTTATGGAATCGTCAAGGAACATGGTGGAAATATGTACGTTAATTCAATTATGGAAAAATTCACCGAAATGGTAATTGAACTGCCAGCAGGAATCTAGCCCTATGGAAAAAAATTTCTATTCTGCTAAAATTCTCATTGTCGATGATGAAGAATCGATCAGGCAGACCTTTGAAATATTTTTAAAAGCCGAAGGGTATCAATTTGTCAAAACAGCAGCTAATTTTGATGCGGCATTGGAGGCACTGAGGCAGGAAGAATATGATTTAATCATCAGTGATATTGTGCTAATTGGCCCCAGCGGGACAGATCTCCTCGAGAAAATCAGAGAAACAGGGGTTAAATGTCCCGTTGTCATGATTACAGGCTTTCCAAATCTTGAATCTGCCGCAAGGTGCATAAGGCACGGCGCTTTTGATTATCTTTCTAAACCGGTAAATAAAGAAACGCTGCTCCTTTTTACCAAGAGGGCTCTCTACCATTGGTTTGCGGTTAATAAAGCCCAGCGCCTTCAGCAGGAAAACGAAAAATATCGACGATAGCTGGATACCATTTTTCGCTCGGTCAGTGATGCAATTATTACTGTTGATCCGCAAATGCGAATCGTTCAACTTAATGAAACTGCAAAACAATGGCTCAATTATGCAGATGTTGGCAAATGTCCAAATCTTCTCCGATGGCCGATTGATGAGTTGTGTCATGCCTGTATTGACGATGTTCGCAAGGTTTTACAGGGGGGTCAGGAGGTAAGAAAACACCTCATTGAGTGTACTACACCAGACCATAAAACAAAGATGATCAGCATAAATGCATCGCCTTTAAGGAACGAGAACAGCGACCTCCTGGGTGTTGTGATCGTTGCCAGAGATATGACTACTGTCAAGCCGTTAAATAGCGAACAAATGCGCCTTTTTTTTCATGGCTTTGTGGACTCAAGTCCGGCAATGCAAAGAGTGTATAGCCTGATCGAAAATATTGGTAAAGTCGACACATCCGTTCTTATTACAGGCGAGTCAGGTACCGGAAAAGAACTAGTGGCGGAAGCTCTCCACGCCGAGAGTTCGCGATGTGACAAGCCGCTTATTAAGATGGATTGCGCTTCTTTTTCCGAAAACATACTGGAAAGTGAACTGTTTGGGCATCGAAAAGGCTCGTTTACCGGTGCGGATAGAGACAGGGCTGGCAGGTTACTCCAAGCCGATGGCGGCACATTGTTTCTTGATGAAATAGGGGACATCTCACCTCGGACCCAATTATTTCTTTTACGTTTCTTACAGGAAAAAACTTTTACCCCACTGGGGCAGGATAAACCAATACAGGTCGATGTCCGGATCATAGCCGCCTCAAACGCTAACTTTCAGGAAATGGT
>JAAXUD010000271.1 GCA_013336205.1 Lentimicrobium sp.
TGATTCACTGAAGGAAGGTGAGACCATTGGAATGCCTATTTACAGTTATCTTACCTGTGCCAGGGCTAAAGAAACGATTCCGGTTCAGCCGAAGGAAGTAATTATTGTTGAAGGTATCCTTATCATGTCGAATCCACGCCTGCGCGAACGGATGGATATTAAAGTGTTTGTTGATGCAGATGCCGATGACCGCCTTATGCGTATTATCCGGCGCGATATTGAAGAGCGTGGGCGTTCTTTCTCACAGGTACTCGAACATTATGAGAAATTCGTAAAACCCATGCACCTTCAATTTATTGAACCCACAAAACGTTACGCCGATATTATTGTACCCCAGGGCGGCGCCAACCATGTTGCCATCGATATTCTGACTTCGAGGATTAAAATGAATCTGAAAATGGTCTGAATTATTGACCATTACAGCACTATTCTTATAGAAATAACAAACACACTGAGCGCCATTTTGGCGCTTTTGTTTTTTCTAAACTACTGGTATAGAGACATAATGACATTTTTATGTGTCAAAATATCATAATTTCGGCACTGGTATTAAATTTGGACAGGGCGATGTGTAAACTAAGTCTAACAATCTAAATAAATGGAGGGTAAAGCCATGTTACCAATTTTGAAAAACAAGAATTTGTTTCCAAGTATTGTGGATGAATTTTTTGGAAGGGACTATATGCCCAACCTGTTCGAGTTTCAAACCGGTATCAATATGCCTTCTGTAAACATTATAGAAGGTAAGGAAGATTTCCGGATTGAAGTTGCTGCTCCGGGCCTCGGGAAAGCAGATTTTAAGATCAACCTCGAAAACAATGTGCTGACCATTTCGTCGGAGAAAGAGGAAAAGAATGAAGAAAAGGAAGAGCGCTATATGCGTCGTGAGTTCAGCTACACCTCCTTCCGTCGTTCGTTCAGCCTGCCATCATCGGTTGAAGCTGACAAAATTGTCGCTGCTCATAACAATGGAGTGCTGAGTATCACCATCCCCAAAAGGGAAGAAGCCAGAGTGAAACCGGCAAAACAGATTGAGATCAGGTAATTGTGCATTTTAAAGTTTACCAATCCAGCGAAGCCGTCGCATTTTGCGGCGGCTTCGCTGTTTCCCGCGGGAAAGACCTTCCGGGTTTTCCGAATTTGGCGGCCGGGGTGAAGACCTTCCGGGTTTTCCTTATTTGGTGGCCGGGGTGAAGACCTTCCGGGTTTTCCGTGACCAAGGATCGTGGAATATAGGATTCTAATATCGGGGAACCCGGAAGGTCTTCGGGTTACGAAAGGGAACCCGGAAGGTCCTGGTTTCGCTGAAGGGGAACCCGGAAGGCCTTGGTTACGCCGATGGAGAGCCCGGAAGATCTTTCCTTTCGAATATCTTATCCGCGAAAGTCGTATATTTGAGATGATCAATTTATCCCTATGAAAATTGAACCTATCGAACCAGGATGTACTTATCATATTTACAACAGAGGGAATAACAAACAGACCGTTTTTTTTGATGAGAAAAACTATAAATTTTTTATCAGAAGGATGAATGATTATTTGACCATCATAGGGGATGTTTATGCTTTTTGTCTGATGAGAAATCATTATCATATAGTCATTCGAATAAAGGATAAGGAAGATTTACCTGAAAAATATCAAATAAACCCCTCGCAGGTATTTTCAAATCTATTTAATTCTTATGTAAAGCTTGTCAACCTTACAACCAACAGATCCGGAAGCTTATTTGAAAAGAACTTTGAAAGAAAGAAAATAACAACAGAGGCATACTTGAAGGAGGTAATATTGTATGTTCATTTAAATCCTTTCAAAGACAAAGGATTAAGAAATTGTAGCGATTATCCCTATTCATCGGCAGTTCAATTCAAGACTGGTAATTACCATTGGGTCAAAACAGAGTTCGTGATTGATTTATTTGGAGGGAGGGAGAATTTCTGGTATATGCATGAAATTGGATTAAATCGAAGAAGAGGGTTCGATGAAACTGAGTTTGATTAAAATTTAAACATGACAGTCTTTGGTGAAGACCTTCCGGGTTATCCTTATTTGGCGGCCGGGGTGAAGACCTTCCGGGTTTTTCGTATTTGGCGGCCGGTGTGAAGACCTTCCGGGTTTTCCTTATTTGGCAGCCGGGGTGAAGACCTTCCAGGTTTTCCGTATTTAGCGGCCGGGGTGAAGACCTTCCGGGTTTTCCGTGACCAAGGATAGTGGAATATCGGATTCTAATATCGGGGAACCCGGAAGGTCTAAGTTTCCCCCGAAGGAAAGCCCGGAAGGTCTCAGGTTACGCCGAAGGGGAACCCGGAAGGTCTTCCTCACCCGGCATAAGAACCCGGAAGGTCTTCCCCAAAGATAAAAGTTGAGCCCGTATGCAAAGAAAACCCCCAAAGGTTTTTACATTTGTGGTGTATGTACGCGGTAATAGATGTTGAAACCACCGGAGGTAGTTTTGTTAACGAAAGGTTGACCGAAATCGCTGTTTATCTGCACGACGGTGAACGTATAGTGGATGAATTCAGCACCCTGCTTAATCCTGAACAGCCTATACCTTATATGATTACCCGCATTACCGGCATCAACAACGAGATGGTTGCCAATGCGCCGCGTTTTTGCGAAGTAGCCCGCAGAATAGTTGAAATGACCGAAGGTGCTACTTTTGTAGGTCACAACGCTTCGTTTGATTATAATTTTATCAGGCATGAATTTAAACGCCTTGGCTATAATTATCGCCGGCCAACCATTTGTACGGTAAAACTAAGCCGTAAACTGCTTCCCGGAAAACAATCCTACAGCCTCGGTAAGCTTTGCAATGAACTGGGAATTGTAGTTGAAAACCGTCACCGGGCTGCAGGCGATGCACTGGCAACCACCCGTTTGCTGGAATTGTTGCTTAAAACCGACCGCCCGGCCATTGAAAAACAATCGGGCTATTCGATACCCGATATGATTAAGGAGGTGCCCGAAGAAACCGGCGTTTATTACCTGCACGACGATCAGGGTAAAACTATTTATATCGGAAAAAGCAACAATATGTTTGAGCGCCTGCTCCAGCACCTGCGCAACAGCGATACCGTGAAAGCGGTGGAAATGCGCAGCCGCATTGCTTCGGTAAGTCACGAAAGTACCGGCAGTGAGCTGATCGCCCTGTTGCTTGAGTCCTCTGAAATAAAGAAACACAAACCCCTGTATAACCGAGCCCAGCGAAGGTCGGTTTTTAGCTCCGGTCTTTTTGAATATATCGACGAGCAGGGTTACCACCGGCTATATGCGGGGCGAAATCTGAATGGTCATCAACCGGTGACCTCGTTTACTACAATGGAACATGCCCGTAATTATCTTTACAGCATTGTTGAAAAATTTGAACTCTGCCAGAAGTTTTGTGGACTTTACGAAACCAAGGGAGCATGTTTCCACTACGGGATTAAGCAATGCCGCGGTGCCTGTGCCGGCCAGGAAACGCCGGAGCAGTACAATCGCCGTGTAGAAGCAGCCATCCGCTTGTCAGGGTTTCATTATCCCGATTTTTTTATTGTTGACCGGGGCCGGCATGCGGATGAGGTTGCCGTGGTAAAAATTGCCGGCGGGCGTTACATGGGTTTCGGATATACCGATGCCTCGGATTCAGGCATTGAATCGCTGGATAACTGCATCTCTTTTTATGATGATAACCGCGATACCCGTCAGATTATCCGGAATTACCTGAAGAAAAATCCACGAACCAGGATCGTAAAAATTCACATCAACGACTTTTCCTGAATACCATGATAAAGACAATAAGCCCAATCTACCGCATGCTATCGGCGGTGTTTATTTTTATAGCCCTCAGCGCCTGTTCAAGCCTGAAAATTGAGAAACCGGCCGAAGCCTATAATTCCGCCAAGGCTGAATTGCAGCCTTCGTTGATAGGCTTTACCGCAGAAGCTAAACTGAGCGACATACAAAAAGAGCTGAACAGCGAATTTACCGGCCTCGTTTACGAAGACAACAGCCTGGATGACAACGGCGGGGATAATATTATGGTGAAAGCCTGGAAACAAGGCGACATCAAACTGGCCATGAAAGACAATGTGATTATTTATAAGGTTCCACTGAAATTATGGATAAAAGCGGGCTTCAAAACCAAACAGCTCGGGATTACCCTTTCCGATTACCGGGAAGTGAATGGCGCGCTGGCCCTGATGTTCCGCACCTCGGTAAGCCTGAACCCGGATTGGACAGTGAGTACAAAAACCGAGAGCAGCGGCTATGAATGGATTACCGAACCGGTGGTGAGAATCGCGGGTTTTGATGTTCCGGTAAAATTTGTAGCAGACCTTATTCTGAAGAGCAACCTCAGGATAATGAGTGAGACCATTGATGAGAGTATAAAAGATTACCTGAGCCTGAAACCGTATGCACTTGAGGCCTGGAAATCGCTGAACCAGCCAATAAGCCTGAGTGATGAATACAAATTGTGGCTGAAAATAAAACCTTCAGAATTCTATGCCTCTCCGATTACGTCGAACAACGGGATTATCCGGCATCAGAGCGGGGTAAAGTCTGTGATTGAAACTGTAATGGGCCAGAAGCCGGTAGTGTCTGCACCCGGCCCGTTGCCAGGGCTCATTATAAGCAGCGATATAAAAGACAATGTGATCATTAATGCATCGGTTGATGTGCCTTTTGGTGAAATTAATACGCAGGCCGCAAAGTACCTGGCCGGTCAGACCTTTACTCAGGGAAAACGGACGGTTAAAGTTGAAAGTATTTCTATTTATGGCAGCGAAGGTAAACTGGTGGCTGAAACCCGACTTACTGGAAGCCTTAACGGCACGATTTACTTTTCAGGTATTCCGGCTTTTAATGCCCAGGATTCAACACTCTATCTGAAGGACTTTGATTTTGATATTTCTACGAAGAATTTTCTGGTAAATCCAGGCAGCAGACTTC
>JAAXUD010000272.1 GCA_013336205.1 Lentimicrobium sp.
TAAAATTCCGTAGTCAAACTTTGACCGTTTGTAAGAAATGCGCCTTCGGCAACTGCAGGGAAAGGCATATAGTTAAATTTCTGCCGGCTGAAAGCATTATACTCCAAATGCTGGATAAAATCGAGTCCGGCTGGCGTAGAATGAAAGTTGTTAGTCTGGGCTAACCTACCCAGTCCATCATAATATTCGATCAAATCTGATTTCTGCCAGTCTTCCAATTCGGAAATGAGGGCCGGATCAGATACAGTATCCAGCAATGTGGTTTTGAGAATATAATTCTTTTCGGGGCTTTGGGCGAAGAGAAGATGGGTACAACATACTAAAAAAATGAAGATCCATATTGTAGAATTTCTTAGCAACATCCTTTTTTCTGATTAAAACATCCAGTAACTGATCTGATAAATTTAAAATGATTTAAAGTGATTGCTTTTTTATTTTAGGTACAAGATTCAATTTTGACAGGCGTAGAAAAAGTGAAGCATTGAGTTTGTCCTTTAAACAGTGACAAATGATATATTTATTCATAGGACTGATTATCTGTTTCCGTTTTAGATATATATAAACCTGATTTGTGTACACTTGCATTATTGGTAACCATCCAATCAACAACTTTTTGAGAGAAATAATAAATGGACTTCGATTTACTTTTCATTAGAAGATCCATTTTAACAACTGAAATAATATTATTGGCCCAGTTCATAAATTCAGAACTCTTTGTAATGCTTAAGTTATTATCATAATAAGAATGGATAAAATAGAATCTTCCACGTTCTAATCTATTTTTACTAAAAACAAAACCACCACGGGTAAATTCAACTACATCACTTGCTAATACATCTATAAGATAATATGGTTGATTTTTAACTTTTTCGATCACAATATTTTTTTGAAATTCTTTAGTTGTCAGATAAACTTTATTAAATTGCTTTTCTTCGATAGAGTATTGTAATGTATTGGTATAGATATCACCAAGTTCGTAAATTGGTTGTTTTATTAACAATACCCCATGTTTAATAAAAACATCTTCTATCACGACTAAATCTTCAGGAAGAATGAAAAAATTAATTTGATTAGATTTCATAGCTATTTATATGGGACAAATTTAGCATCATTATTTGTCGCGTTCTTAATATCTTCCTTGTCAGCTTAATATACCTATTTCAGAAAATGTAATGAGCCTGTCATTTGTCAAAACATATGGGATAAAATAATTTTCCCACTTCATATTCTTGTTAAGTACCTTTAATTCTAGAGCATCTTTTTTAATGACCTGATTGTGTATGGTTTGGTTTACGAAAACGTCAACACAAATTACAGCAAAACGGCATGTCCCGGTCTTTACTCTTTCTTCTACTACTTTATGCAAGAAATCAATCATATCATTATGTTCTGGTCGATCATCGCCCAAATAGCCTGAAACGGGTTTAATCTCTTCCAAGTTTGTTAATATCGTACCAAAAGGATAAAAAGAGCCCAGTTCAAGTAAAAATAATTCCGCCTGTTTTACGGTAACATTTATTACGGAAACCTCTTTATTTGAAAAATATTTTTCAATATTCATCATTTGCCTTGTTGATTTTCCTGTTGTATTTGAATGATCTGAATTTGGATAGGAGGGGCAACCTTCATGTTATCTTGAACAGTTTGAGAAGGTGGTACAACGCTATATTTGATTATATCAAAACTTGAATTCTGTAAAGGCTTTGATAGTTTTGCCCCTTCATTGATTATCAACTCTGGTTTAAATCCGTTATCATTTGAGAATTTTTCTTGTAGCCGTAATTGTTCAGAAAGGGGTTGTTGTTTTACATTTTTAATTTCAGAAGTGGATTGGCCTCCATTTTTAAATGCATCTGGAATAGTAGTCCCTTCATTACCTGTCTTAGGGTCAATCTCTCTAATCGGTTTCGTGTTTTTTTCTAAACCATGTTTAGCTAATTGTTCGCCTTCAGTCTTAATTCCTCTCGCAATTTGTTCCATTGGCATTCCCTTTGTACCCTGAGAACCGGTCTCAGCAACCTTAGTTCCTCCTTCAATAATCTTTCCACCAACTTCTCCACTAGCCCTAACCAAACCTTCAACTAATGTGGGTTTTACGGCTTCTAATAAAAGAGGATTAGATGTTCCTAAAAGAGGACTACCGGCAGCGAAAAATATACCTTCTAAGCCATCAAGATCAACGTTTTTAATAGGATTGTTCGAAGCATACTGGTAATTTGTCATCCAAGGAAAGAATTCTGCGACGGGATCACTTGTAGTAAATCTACAAATCACAGGATCATAAAATCTCCGCCCGTAGTCGTACCAAGTTAAATCGGCTTCGGTTTGAAGTTCTTTTGAATTGTATTTAAGCTGGTTATCTGAAGCTCCATAAACGGGTATTTCCATGCCAAACGGGTAATAATCCGTGCCCTGAACCATATAATGCAGGTTTGGATTGGATGTGATTATACTGCGAACATTTCCAAGGTGATCCTTGATGAAGTACTCATGGTAGAATTGATTAACATGGTCATCCCATTTAATCCTTCCTTCACCGGTCAGGATATAATCCAGGTGATCGTCCTTGTAAATAAATATTCCGGAGTAGTCAGTAGTCTCAATCAACCGGTTGTCTTCGTAAAAATACTTGCGCAGTTTCGTTCCGTTTGCATCGTAAATGTAGTAAATACGCCGGTTGTTTTCAAGTTCGATTTTATAGGGGAGATTTAAATGGTTGTAAATGATGCTGGTGATGCCTTTGTTCAGATCACGGGTTAAATTTCCATTGGCATCATAGTAATATTCCACTCCTCCTCCTGACAGGTAGAAATGTCCATTGTCCTGGAATCCCAGATAGGAAGCCACATAATCGTCTACTCCAATTACCCGGTTGCCATCATATGAGTACAATAAATCATCCAACCAGTCATAAGCCTGGTTTTTTTTGTAATATCGGACTAACCGGACTAAATTGCCATTTTTATCGTATCTCAGTTGGGGTAACGAATAAAACTGGTTCATGGTCCAGCTGCTGCCGGAAAAGTACCCGAATTTTGCCTGCTTTATCCGGTCCAGGCTATCGTAGAAATATCCATATCCTTGTCCGGTTGAGGTTCCGGCATGCCGCCATATTTCAGCGGTAATATTTCCGTTAAATTTTGCCTGATTATTAAACGCGCTGATGGCGGAATCATATACCAGTTCCTGGAAAAATACATCATTGGCATCGTTTCCATTTGTTCTCAGGTTGATGCCGGTAAGCCAGCCCCGTATATTATAGCTGTAATCCAGTGACTGAAGAAAACTCGAAGTTCCTGTCCGGTGAAGATTCTTCTCGACTAGCATGCCAATCTCATTGTATTTCATTTCCGACTCCTGGAACATGGGTTGGCCGTCTAGTTTTTTGTACGTTTTGATTAGCCGCCTGGCGTGATCATAAACCAAACTGTCGGTCATCACATGAAATGCAGCAGCTCCGGAATGAGTGTACCGGCTCATCAATACATCGCCGGCAAAGGAATATTTGGTATTGAGGGTGTCAAAATGACCGAGATGGTTCTGGATTAATTGCTGGATGATGCGGGATTTCTGATCGTAAAAGTTTACTGTGGTTAACAATGGGTCGTACAATATCTGGTCGATCAGGATTTTAACTTTCGTCCCGGTCAGCATACCCTGGTTAAAATCCAAATAGTTTAAATCCCCGAACGGACGCCAGGCATTGTATGTGAAATCCGGATTGCCATTGGAATCGAAATCATAATTATCATAATAATAGACCTTGAGTATTTCACAATCTTCAATGGGAGGAAAGGCGTGGTTGGTATAGCCTTGCTTATGTTGAAAATCTGTCCCATTCCTGGTCTCAAAATAACTACTGTCAGAAAAATAGTCGTTTGCATAACTCTGCATCAATTCACGGGTAGTATCTTCATCATTCTGGTAAAGCCCTTCAAGAACAGGCCTGCCCAACGCATCGTATTTAGTAAAGTACCATTGCTTTTCAAAAAGGGAAGATTTTCTCAGGTTTCCGTCCTGGGTCAGGATCAATCTATCCAGGGAATCATAGACCATGAAGATGGGCTGTTTCATTCCAGGGATTAGCTTTTCAACCAAACGGTTCCGGTAATCGTACTTGTAGGTAAAGCACCAACGCTCGATAAACTGGGCAGTGCTGGAAAAGGAACTGCCGATCAGCGCGCTTCCTTCCGGTTGGATGACAACAGCAAGCTTTCCGTTGATATTGTATATGTAATAAGTCCTGATAGGTGTGCCTGAAAGGTTTTTCTCATTCAGGACCACCCTGCCGGATTTATCTTTAAATATCCTGTTTATATTGCCGTTTTCATCAATGGTTTTATAAACAAATAGACTGTCCGGTTGATAATACGCGCTCGTGCCGAACTGATGGGATCCTTCATTGTATTCAAACAAAGAAACATTATCATAAGAGGTATTTGTAAGGAAGTCAAATTGTTGCGGGTGCTCATCCAATTGCCATGAACTACCGGGAAATCCTTGTTTCATGACCCTGTTTAATGGTGAACGGTCAAATTCGGTTTCACCAAACGGAACCGTGGTGTATGGAACAGTATTATCGGAGCGTGAACTATAAAATCCCAGTGTAAGAGTTCGTCCATCTGATTGATAAGCACCACTTGCTTCTGCTGGAAAAGGCATATAGCTAAACCGCTGCAGTCCAAATGTGTCGTATTCAACGTGCTGTACTAAATCTTTAACTGAGGGAGTAGCATGAAATTGGTTGGTTTGTGCAAACCTTCCTAATCCATCATAATATTCAATCAGATCGGATTTTTGCCAGTCTTCCAGTTCGGAAATGAGGGCCGGATCAGATACAGTATCCAGCAAGGTGATTTTTAGGATGTAATTCTTTTCGGGGCTTTGGGCGAAGAGAAGATGGGTACAACATACTAAAAAAA
>JAAXUD010000273.1 GCA_013336205.1 Lentimicrobium sp.
GTCTAACTTTGTCCTGTCGGTTTTTTACAAACGTGAGAAGTTGTCAATTTGAATCGATTGCTGTGAAATTAATATTTGAACAGATTACACTTATTCAATGGTCGTAATGAGTCAATACTCCGTTAAAAATTTTAGAACATTGATATTCAATGCATTACGTAAATTCATTTTGAGATTATTAATCATTCGTAATCAGTTCATTGCGTCCCTGCCAGCCGGCAGGCTGGTTTGCGTCATCGCCTGCCTGTTTGCAACATGCAGACAGGCGTGATTCTTAAAATTAACGGAGTATTGAATGAGTTTAACCGGGAATTAATACCGTTGACCGGAAAACCCGGCCCCCTGAATTTCCGGGTACTAATCTTACGGATCCAAACAGATTAAAGAAGTTGAATCAGTTTATGCCCGAAGTCATGAAATATCAAGCAGGAAGTCAGCGGTTTCAGATTTTAGTTTCCAGGTCAATGAATCAGGTAGTAGTTAATGAAATAAAAGTAATTGAGTCAACTGGAATTCCAGTTGATATATACTGATTGTAATTCTAAATAATCAGCTGATTGCCGGGAGAAACGGGAGGAATATCCTCCCGTTTTTGGTCATTGTTACGTTCAGGGTTTGTTGAGAATTTTATCTTAAACACTATAAATGGCAGAAAATGTGGTTTTCAAAATCAATAGAGGAGAGTCTTAAAGAATTTAAAGTTGATTCATCGTCTGGTCTTTCAGAGGAAGAAGCTGAAGTCAGATTGAAGAAGTATGGTACTAATAAGTTACGGGCTAAGAAGACGGATAGCATACTGAAGATGTTCGTAGCTCAATTGCAAGACTGGCTTATCTATATACTTTTTGCAGCGGTGATTATCACCCTTTTTCTGGGCGAATACATTGATGCCATCATAATTTTTTTGGTAATCATAACCAATGCAATACTTGGGGTAGCTCAGCAGGTAAAGGCAAATAAAGCGATAGAGGCGCTGCGGAAAATGGCATTTCCCAAAGCCATTGTGCGCAGGAATGGCATTGTCAGAGAAGTTGATTCTGGTCATGTAGTGCCGGGTGATATTATTATACTGGATGCAGGGCGTTTTATAGCCGCAGATCTCCGCCTGATTGAATCTGCAGATCTTCAGATAGATGAATCGGCCCTGACCGGAGAATCGGTTTCATCCGATAAAGATGCTTCACTCATTCACGACGATCCGAAAACTCCGCTTGGAGACCGCGCAAACACGGCATTTATGTCAACCCTTGTTACCAAGGGAAGGGGGATTGGCCTGGTTGTCGGTACCGGTATGAATACTGAAATGGGTAAAATTGCCAACCTTATTATAAGTGAGAAAAAGTCGAAAACCCCGCTGGAAATCAGGTTGGATCAACTGGGGAAAATGCTGGGAAAATTTGCCATCGGAATCTGTGTGGTTATTTTTGTGATTGCCATGTTGCAGGGGCGCGATCTGGCAGAAATGTTCCTGATGTCGGTTTCGCTGGCTGTAGCCGCAATACCGGAAGGGCTGGCTGCTATTGTGGCGGTGGTACTGTCTATTGGTGTAACCGGCTTATCGAAAAAAAACGCTATTGTAAAGAAATTGCCTGCAGTAGAGACACTCGGATCTGTTAACATAATTTGTTCTGATAAAACGGGCACTTTAACCCAGAACAAAATGACGGTTACAACCTTTTTCAACCTGGAAGGTGAAATACCGGTGGAGCGGAATAAAAAGAATACCGCCACCCATGATGCAAATTTATTGGCTAAATCCCTGATTCTTTGTTCTGATGCCACCTTTGAAAAAGGACATGCAACCGGAGATCCGACAGAAATCGCCTTGTTGCTGCTGGGAGATGATCTTGGGATTGACAGAAAGTTACTGAACGCGGAAAATAAGCGTAAGGGTGAGTTTTCTTTTGACTCAGACCGTAAGCTGATGTCTACACTGGTTGAAGAAAAGGCCGATTTTACCATCTATACAAAAGGGGCCATCGCCAGCATCCTGGCAATTTCGACCCATGTGCTGGAAAAGGGGAAGGTAATTCCTATTACGGAAATACACAAAGAACAATACAAAGCCGCGGCCAACAATATGGCGAACAGCGCGCTTCGGACATTAGGAGCGGCTTATAAGCCTGCATCCGCTGAAATTCAGGCTTCTGAAATGGAGCAGGATATGATCCTGACCGGCTTGGTTGGCATGATTGACCCGCCAAGAGCAGAAGTCAGAGATTCTATCGAAATAGCAAAAGTTGCGGGTATCACCACCCTTATGATTACCGGCGATCATAAAAACACCGCTTTCGCCATTGCCCATGAACTCAGAATTGCCGAAAATATGGAGCAGGTGATTACCGGTCATGAAATTGATGATCTTACCGAAAAGGAGTTCGCCGGTATTGTTATGCAGTATCGGGTTTTTGCCCGGGTTTCACCTGAACATAAAGTTAAGATAGTCCGTGCTCTGAAGTCAATGGGAAATATTGTATCAATGACGGGCGACGGGGTAAACGATGCACCCTCGTTACATGCCGCTGATATCGGAGTAGCGATGGGGATTACCGGAACCGACGTTGCCAAAGGGGCTTCGGATATGATTCTTGCTGACGACAACTTTGCAACCATTGTTTCAGCCATTGAACAAGGCCGGAATATATACAGTAACATCAGAAAGACGGTGATTTTTCTGCTTACCTGCAACCTGGGGGAAGTAATAACCATTTTTTTCGCCATACTGATCGGATGGAGTGCTCCCTTAATTGCCACACAGCTTTTATGGATTAACCTGATCACGGATACATTTCCGGCAATAGCCCTGGGCATGGATCCGGGAAACCCGGATGTAATGAATGAAAAACCAAGGAATTCAAAAGAAAGTTTCTTTGCAGGTGGCGCAGGTCTTCATGTAATACTGGGAGGCTTACTGATCGGAGCATTAACCATCCTGGCTTTCTGGTTTGGCCATTGGGAGCATGGATTCAGCCCATTTGACGATATTGTTCCGGCCAATACAATAGAATATGCAAGAACAATGGCCTTTCTGGTATTGGTTTTTTGCCAGTTGTTTTTTTCACTGGCAACCAGAAACAACCACAAATCTATTTTCCGGATCGGCGTTTTCTCCAATAAGTATCTTACCGGTGCCATTATACTGGGTGTATTACTCCAAATGCTGGTACTGGTTATTCCTGTTACCCGGAGTGCATTTCATCTGCAAATGCCCGATATGCGAAGTTGGATAATCATTGTTTCCTTTGGATTGGTTCCATTGCTGTTCAATGAGATTTTTAAAATTTTTATTCGGGCACGTTTGAGAAGGCAAAGGGTATAATTGAAGAAATTCACTTTTGGGCATTCACGAAAAATGAAATCACGATAGTTAAGTCACCAGGCTATAACTGCTGACAAAATTAGCTCGTGTCTGTTTGATTATCCGGACAGGCAAATCAATCCGACGTCAGGCGCAAATGTTCCCGGGAAGCCGGGCTCAGGGATGTATCTGCCAACAAATGTGTGAATTATGAAAGGATTCATAAATATTGTGTAATGCGTATGCCGTTACTCAAATCTATTTTTGCATTATAAAGGCATTCCAGATGCTTTTCAAAAGTAAATGCATCAGTCAGGGTTAATAAATTAGGATTATGGAAAATCATGAAAATAAGAAGTCAGATCAACTTCATAATTTGGAAAGTGAAACGGCTAATCAGGAACAGAACCAGAAGAAGATTGTCGATCATGATGAAGCGTTGAAGGACTTGAATTCAAAAATACTCAACCTAACGTTGACCATCATGGATCATTATCCTGAGTTATCTGAATTCCTGGAAGAAATTCCAGCCACCATTCCAAACGATAATAACCCGGAGATGACTCTCAGTCATTTACTTACCTATTATGAATCATTGAATTCAATTCTGAATAATTACAAACTGGAGCATCCGGCTACGCTGAATAAATGAGGCTAAGGCAATGATTTTGCAGAATCGTTCATCAATTCTGTTTCTGAAAAAAAGAGAAAAAGACGGAAAGACCTCAGGCTGAAGAAAGCATGTTAAAAGTTTTAGTAATTCAAAAAAAAATCAAATGAACAATTTATTCAGAGGATTAATATCAGGTTACGGTGCCTATAAATTGGGTGGTGGCTGTTTGGGAACCATCGTTGTTTTTGTGGTTATCTGGCTGATTCTCGGGCAGTGTAGCTAATGGCAAGTTAAAAACCCTGTCTGCATGACATAGTCAGGCAGGCTGCCTGTATGCCACCGCAGACAGGAAAAATGAAGAAATCCGTTTAATCGATGAAACTTTCATTTTATTCGATGCGACATTTTAGGTTTGACATAACACTGGAGCTTACTTCTGGAAAACAGTAGATCAGGATTTCTATCAAAGCATTCTGTAAATTGACTAATGAGAGTGTCAATTCATTATATAAAAAAAAGCTGTAATGCTTTTCTAGTCTTAAAAACAGGTTAATTAAAAAATTGAAAAAATGGGAAATACAAACACGATTACAGTGCTGAATAAACTTGTTGAATTACACAACGATAGAATCGAAGGGTATGAAACATCCTTAAAAGTAACAGACGAGCCGGATTTAAAAACTTTGTTTGCTCAATTAGTTCATATCAGAACGAAATGCAGGCATGAATTGTCTCTTGAAATTGACCGTTTAGGCGGCATCCCCAAAGAAGTAATATCAATATCAGACCGGTTTTTAAGAACATGGATGGACGTAAGTGATTTTCTTGCCGGCAAAGATCATAAAAACCTGCTCGACACATGCGAGTTTGGTGAAGATGAAGCTGTCTGCTATTATAAGGCTGTGCTTGACAATGATTCCGGATATCTGAATCTTGAGCAAAAAAGCATGATTCATTCACAATACGCATTGATAAAAACCGGATATGATAAGGTAATATCATTGAGAG
>JAAXUD010000019.1 GCA_013336205.1 Lentimicrobium sp.
GGTAAGCAGCTTCTTTAACGTTTCCGTTAACCATACCGCCACCAACTACTTCAACAGTCTCACAAACAGTTGCAGGACATGTTTCAGCGCCGCTTTCGTAAACAAAAGTGATGCAATAGGTATAGGTTGCAAAATCGAGGTCTTCGTCAAGATAACTGGTACCTTCAACTTCAGCTATAACTTCACCATCGCGGGTGATGCGTGCAAAGTCAACTGCATCCATAACGCGGTCAACCGGCATAGTCCAGCTGATGGCTACGTTTACTGTACCTTCTACCTGGGTAGCGGTAAAGTTTTCAGGTGCTGCGTAGTTATCGCAGGCAATGTATGTCCAGGTGTAGCTTGCTTTGTCTGACTGACCAGTTGTGTATACTGTGGCAACTTCTGCCAGATAAGTCTGACCATCAACCAAAACTTCACCATTGGTACCATACTGATAGGTAGGCTCTGCTACTTCTGCAACAAGAACACCATCGTTGAAAACCTTGAATGAAAGAAGTTCGCGGCTTTTTACAGGAGCAGGCATATCGGTAACAGAAATGTTATCAATAGCTATACCTTCAAGTTGACCTGACACATCGCTTGCAAAACGGAAACGAAGCCAAACACTTGACTGGCCTGCCAGTGAAGCAAGTGAACCTTCGAAATACTGATAGTCTGCCGTTCCGCCGGTCCATTTAGCAAGATTTTGTAATGGTCCATATGGATAAGGAAGTCCATTGTATAAGCCTGCTGCATCGACGTAACTCCAGGTAGTACCACCATCAAGAGATGATTCGACAATCATACCATCCCAGTTGTTTTCTGTCAGGATGTAAAGCTGCACCGAAATCATCGGACTAACAGCATCGGTAAAATCAAACTCACGCATAATCCACATATTTGAATTTGCTGTGTAGTTTGCAGTTAAGCCTGTCATCCATACTTTAGTTCCACTGAATGCACGGTTGATATTGTACTGTGCAGGAACTCCCCATTGCCACTGATCGGTACCGGAGATAGCTCCGCTAACCCAACCACCGTTGTCACTTTCTAAATCAGAAGTGTAGTTTTCAAATCCTCCGTGAATAGCATTGCCTGCTGACCAGGTAGCAAGACCCGTAGGTGTTACATAAAGATCAGTTGGAACTGCGAGGATTTCAATAAGTAGCCAGTTGAATTCACTTGCATCGAAAATATCAACATTGTTTTCTGTGATGGTAGCAAAACCAGCGCGAGCAACTTCAATGTTGTAAGTTCCTTTGCGGAAAGCATCCCATGAGAATGTGCCATTAGAACCTAAAACTGTTGAAAAATCAAGCTCAAGTGATGGCTCAGAAATATTGGTGAAAGATACAGAAGTACCTGCAGGACTGTCACCTGAGTTTGTAACAACTGCAACGCTTACTGTGGTTAACATATCCTTGTCCAAAGTATTTGAACTAACAGGAGCAGAAACCTGGTTTGTGTAAACGACTCTTACATTCCAATTATAAACACCCCAATCCTGAAGTCCCCAGTCAAAATCAACGAACTGGTTTTGGATGGTAGTTCCGATAAGCTCTTCAGTACCTGGCTGATAAGCTTTCTCGCGATAAATCTGGTATTCAACCAATGACCTGGAGTCAGTTGCATTTCCACTTGCTGTGATGTTATTCATTGCAAGGAAAGCACGCCAGTTTTTAGCGATTTCTTCAGCGCTCATTCCATTTGTATTAAACGGATACTGCTGAGGAACAAATGATTCAATATCAAATCCCCACTCAAGAAGAACCTGATCGTCAGAAATTTCACTTGCAATTACGAAATCAACCGGATAGGCAACTTCGAGTAACTGGAAGTTTGTGGTTACTGTAGCAGCATGTGCAACTACAACACCACTAATGTTCTCACTGATAAAGCCATCAGCAGAAACTGCAAAACCATAAGTACCTGCGTACACCTGAGCGGAATAAGTTCCGTTGGCAGCAGTAGTTAGGTTGTAAGTTCCCTGATTACCAACGACAACAACAGTTGCACCGGCAAGTGGGGTTGTAGTTAATTCATCGGTAACAGTTCCGGTAACAACACCAACACCTTTGGTAGTTACAGCTAATGTAGCAGGAGCTGATTCGCCTTCGTCGTAAACAGCGGTTACACCATAGGTATAGGTTGTATTCCTTGCCAGACCGAGGTCAGCATAAGTGGTACCTGTAAGAATGGCAGTATTCAGTTTAACACCATTGCGGTAAACATTGTAACCGAGGAAAGCACGGCTGTTGTCAGCTGTCCATGAAAGATTCACAGCAACTGTAGGAACGGTTGGTCCCAGATCAACAACAGAAGCAGTAAGTCCTGCAGGAACGTCGATGGTGGTGGTAAAGCCCCAAACAGGACCTGCGGTGGTGCCAGAGGTATTGCGTGAGTTAACCTGCCAGAAATACTGGAGATTAGGCTGCAATCCGGTAAGTACGTATGATGTTGCCAGGTTCGAGGTGAAAGGCACAACTATTGTCGAAGGAGGATAGGTAGTTCCCAATACAAGCTGATACTCATCGGTAAAGTTACCGAATGTCCAGCTCAGAGACATACCATTGTTGATATTTACAGCGCCATCGGCAGGAGCAACATAAGTTGCAGCAACCGGAGCAGGCATAAGAGGAGAAACATCAAAATAAATATTATAATCATTACCGGTGGTGCTGAATACAAGGTAATAAGTACCGGCATAAAGCGGGAAATTACTTAAAACTCCGGTTCCGTGAACCACTGAGTTGTCAACATCAGGTCCGCCAACGCCTTCAAAACCATCAGCATAAAGTGCCCATTTGGCGCCTGCAGTGGTTAAAGGACTCAGGTGGAACATCCTGTCGGTTGGGATAACGAATTTGTAAACGATATTTCTGCCATCTGCAGGAGCAGCATCAGGTAATTCGTATACATTGTACATACCGAGTGCTGAGTTTGTTCCTGAACCATAAGGCGCATTAACATTAACCCCTGTATAAGGGTTTTCCCATACATTACCTGCAACAGGCGTGTATGCCAAAGCGCTGTAAGTAGCAGTGATGAGTGAACGATCGCCATCATTATAAACAAGACCATAGGTACCTGCAAATGACTGTCCATTGGTAGCAGCTGCTGTTGAGGTAAGACCAATTTCCATTGTTTCGCCTTCAGCTAATATGTATGGAAGGGCAGGGTTTTGTAAAACCAGGAAGCCTGTGTTGTCGTCAATCTCACTGGCAGTGATGGTAGCATCACCTTTACCAGGATTGTTAACGATTTCAAACTTACCTGATTTTCTCCAGGCACCGATCGGGCGGTTGCCCAATGCCAGGTCTGAAGTTAACAGTTCGATGCCCGGCTCGGCAATTTGCTGAGCCAAAGTGGCAGTACCTGTAATTGTATGAGGAGCTGCACCGAATACTTCGCCAATAATTGACCAGGCGATGTTCATGTTACCGGCAAAAGCTGGATCAATGTTAACGGTTACTGTAAATGGAGCAACATCACCATTCTTTAAAAAATTGCCATAAGCAGGGGCTGTCCATGAAGTGAGAACACCGTTTCCGGTCTGTCCATCCCAATTGAGCCAATTCATATCATCCTGCATAATTGTTGCAGAAACGACTGATACTCCGGCAGGGAGATCAAGTTCGAGGTCACCTACCCATTCAGCATCATTGGATAAAATGCTGGTCTGAAAGCTCAAAACTGCATTGGATGTACCTGCCATGTAGGTTGTTGTAATAGCGGTTACAGTGGAACCCGTGATATTACGGTTAACCTGCTGCGCATTGACACTAAAGCCCGACCACAGGAATAATCCCAGGGTGAGGGCTAAAAGCCATCGTTGTAATTTTAGTTTTTTAAGCATAATTTAGTTAATTTGTTAGTTTTATTAAAGGAACTTATCCTTTATTTAGTTGGAAAATCTACTGCGATTGCAGCAAAAAGGCTTATTATTCTCTTCTCCAATTACCTCCTTCCCTTTGTTAAAACGCATTTATGACTTTAGAAAAAAATCTTAAGGCTGGACTTTACTCCAGCACATTTCAATCCGTAATTCCGGATGATGAAAGAAGATTTACAGAGATTCAGAGGAAACCCTGTGTGTCAGGGTTTTGGGATGGTACTGAGAATTTGTATGTATTACAGGAGGGGTGATTGCTGAGGCGATTTCGTTTAGGTAGTTCATTATTCGTAAAAGTTAGTTCAAATAGTTCTTCTGGTTTGATGTGAGTGTGAAAAGATGGATAAATCCATCATAATGTTAGTTGCAAAACTATTAATAATTTTAACATTTATCGGGCTTATTCTACTAATAAATCTGCTTAAATTAATATACTGCCATACTGACCCGGTTGTTGATTAACTATTTACAATCCTTGCCCAGCAACCAAATTCATAACAAGCTATAGCTAACACCATTACAGCCTTATATGCCATATTCTATATATGTTTACAGGGCGACAGAAAATAAAATAATAATTTATACTGATATCTATACCGAGTGAATAAGCTAGTCAAATAATTGATTTAAAAGCAGGGGAATCTTATTTCTGTTGTTAACTTATAGGATGATACTTGAACCATTGAATTGTACTATTCCAAAATCAATATTGAGCTTGCTCCGAAAAGTCAAAAAAAAGAGAATTAGACACCAGGAAACCAAGACACCAATCCTGCCTGCGGCAGGCAGGTTCCACAATGCACTGTATACCAATATGTTAAATTTGGTGAGTTTCAGTGTCTTAGTGCTTTCGTGTCAAAATAAATAGTTTTCGGATTGGACTCAATGTTTGATTATAAAGTTGAATGTCTTCACTCTGGTACCGGAAATACAGCGGCCCAGATAGATTCCACCGGTAAGATTGCTGGTATTCAGCATAAACTCACCAGATGAAGACCGTTGAAAATCATTGCTGTTTGCATTGATAACACACTGTCCGAATGCATTATATATCTCTATCTGGTCTATCGGTTCATCCGAAGTTTCAATATTCAGGAACAGGAATTCATCAGCAGGATTCGGATAAACCAAACTCCGCCTATTCTCAGGCTTTTCAGGCACAAAAATCTCAATTTTTAAATTGCTGCCTATTCTCAGCAGAACATCATCCCGGACCGGCACTTCCCGGTTAAGTTCAATGTGTGATGAAACAGTTGTTTCAAAACCTGATTTTTCAGCATCAATGATATACTTACCATAAGGCAGTTCATTAAAGGAAAAACGCCCCTCATTGTCTGTAATAGTATAATCCATGGGTATATTATACCGGTCGTTGTAAAGCAGGATGGTGACATTGGACAGGCCGCCATCACAATAAAGCGCGTGACTATCTGAAAACCAGGGACTACAATAATTATTGAGGCCGGTTAAAGAAGCCGGCAGTTCAAATCTGCCTGAAATAGAGGCGAGTCCTGACGGAAGGCTTACCGGTTGTTTGGTTAGTTCAATTTCTACATGATAGGTATTGGCCACAAGTGGAAGTTTATAGGCAAAACGCCATTTATCTTTGCCAGCGTAGTATGCAGGCATAAATCCCTCCGGATCGGTGGTATCGGGCAAGGCATAAAAGCGGTAATCTGCTGCATAAAGTGCATCGAACCTGTAATTGCCTTCCTGATCGGTTTTTGCAAGTCCAACAACCTCCATTACCGGATCGGCAATAGCAGTAACAGCAAGTACCGCTGCGCCCGGAACTGCAACACCATCAGCCAGCACCTTTCCTTCAACAGAATAAAGATTACGAATAAATAAGGTTACAGTATCCGAAATGACACCACACGGCGAACTGGCTGTAAGAATTAGTTGAACCATACCCTTAAGTAAATCATCTCCGCCAAATGTATAGGTAGGATATAACTGAGCGGGATTATCAAAAGAACCATCGCCCAGACCTGACCACTGAAGCTGCTCAAAGTACAGGGCTTCAGCGTTCTCAATTTTATATGCAGGCGACAATGGTATTGCCCTGTCCTTTCCTGCGTATACTTCCGGCGTTGTATTAAATGTCAGTAAAAAGTCATCTGTAAACTCTTCATCATTGCTTATAACCGTAAAACCAAGCCTGACATATCCCCTGACCAGATCGCCGACTCCCGGAAGATAGTTTGGAGAAAGTATGGCAGGATTGCTAAACTGTCCGTCGCCTTCAGTAAACCAGGTTAACTGCTCAAAACTGAATGGCACGTTACTCTGGGTAATTGTAAAAAAAGGGACATTGCTGCAAACAACCGTGTCGGGGCCTGCATACGGCATTAAAACAGCAAAGGCAAACGGACTTTCATGGCCGGTGCGTTGTTGTTCAAATCCTGAACCGCCTCTGTCAAACGCTGTAACACCAAACTCCTGCTCAATCCGGGAACCGGGAATAAAAATAAAAGTATCAGCGGTAGTAATGGGTGCAGCAGAAAAACGGTAATTCCTGAAAGCGCCCTGGTATACAGCATAACCTGCCAGATCTTCTTCGGGATTTTTATTCCAGGAGAGTTTGATTCTGCCGTTGGCCAATTGTTTGATTAAGCTGTTTGGAGGGGATACAGGTGCTGTTGTATCAACTTCAGTAACATAGGGATGATACGCCAGCTTACCCAGTGCTGGTTCATCCTGTTTATCCCATAAATATGCCTCTATTAAAGCCGTATCTGAGGTCCCCCAGTACTGGCCTGCTACATTGATATCAGCGGAGGTATTATTCCTTACAATTCCATTTAAAAGGTTGTTGTTAAAAATATTATTACCCTGAAATACTTTTTCGGTCGCATCATTAAATTCAGCTAAGTAATTAACATTGCCGGTAAAGGTATTTCCTGTAAAATCAGATTTGCGTGCAGTTGGCTTAACTAAAATATTATTTGTATTTTGATAAAAACTGTTATGATCTATCATTGAATTTTTACCCCTTCGAAATTCCAGTGAAGTCCTGTTCTGCCAGAAGATGTTGTCACGAATTATAGTACTGTCCATTCCTGTTGAAATACCGAATCCAAATGTTTCATTACCGTTGCCAATAAAAACATTTCCCCTGATCAGAATAACATCGTTATTATTCAGGTTACTGTTATCGATAAAGATGCCTGCTTCGGCTCCCTGAATAACATTGTTCTCAATTTTGTTGTTGAGGCAAACCCCGCTGTTTTCAAATCGCACCATCAAATTTGTATAGCGGCTTTCTGATATCAGATTGTGCTCAACATGATTTTCAGACGATTGATTCCCGGTGCCGGTGGAATAAATCTCGAGACTTACCCGGCCATTATCCGAAAAATAATTGTGTTGGATCAAACATCCTGAACTGTTGTACAGACGCAGATCGTTGGTAGTGCCGTTCTGAATTCTGCAGTTTCTGATCACAACTTCTGTACATGACCGGATATCAATCCCGATGTCGGCGCGGTCTATTGAAGCATGATCGATAATATTACTGTACAAGCCGCTTGCTGCGATAATACTTATCCCTTTCCATAACTGGCCTTCAAAAGATTCGAACCTAACTGTATCAATCACATCTTCATAACTTCCCAGAACTTTTATCATTCCAAGATTCACAAAAAGACCGGTATTGGGATGAAACCTTACCCTTACCCCCGGCATAATGATTAATTCCAAACCTTCCGGAACGAGCAGATCGCCGGTAACAACATAAGTATAGTCGTTTGTCCAGGTTTCATTTTCTGTTAAAGTGCCTCCAACCTCTACTACCTCCTGAGAAAAAAGTGGCAAAGCAGCTAAAAGTAAAAAAGCACCAAGAATGAACCGGCGAACCCAGGTGTTTTGCGTATTTGCCCGATTAAACCTGTACAAATGCATTTACTTTTAAGGATTTAATAAAAGATAAAAAATGCTTTTCCTAAAAATAATAAATCAATCCCAATTTCAGGCCAACCCCAAAATAACGTTTATCAATCGGATAATCATTGATTAACTTTGAAGAATAGCTTTTATAAGCTGCTTCAGCAAAAACATCAAATGAATTGCCGGCCATATAACTAATGCCGGTACCAAACTGATAGGAAAACAAACCCCTGGCAAAATCTACTTCGCTGTAGTCTATACCTGGGAATCCCGGTTTATCCTGCAACAGTATTCCATCACTGTAGATCAGGAAGCTATAGGAAAACGCTGCTTTAAGGTACAGACGAAAACTTTCATTTGAAAAATAACTGTAAGTAACCCCTGCCTGCAAGTCAAGAAAACCAAGGCGGTTCAGCTGGTTATATGAAACTTCCTCTTTGTCAAGGGGAAGATAAGAAGAGTCGGTTACCGCAATCCAGGTGGTATCCTCTTCTATTATGTTATAATACCAGCTGATGGTGTCTGTTTGGTAGTAGCCTCCTGTACTCTGAATATAATTGTATTGAAACCGGTTTGAGAATCCGGTCAATTGCAGTCCGGCTGAGAAAGTCCATTTGCTCATGGTATAATTCAAATCACTTCCGAGCGAGAAGTTCCGGAAACTCATCGATTCAGTTTCTTTCGTAAGCGCAAGCAGTTCTGAATATTCCGGACCTGCGGTGCAACTGCTCCCGCCGTAATACTGACCATAAGAGAATGCCAGCGAAAGACCGTCATTACGGTTAGGTTCAGATTTGAAAAAATCTTTGGAGAAAATTTTCAATCCCGGCCGACGGTAACGGATCACTTCTTTTTCCAGGTAAACGGTGTCCCTGACAAGCAATGTATCTGTTTTAACAATTGTATCGGTCAGGACAAGTGTATCATTAAGTATGACAGGTTTTTCGACAATACTCAGCACGGTGTCTATACGCGGGGCAGGAGGCAGCCCGGATGTTTCACTTTCCTGCACCACCGCTTCTGATGGAGGAGCATCAATGCGATATACAACCAATTGATTTCCTATCTGCCTTGAATTATGACCACTTATTTTCAGAATATCGGATAATATCTGCTCGAAAGTCTTATTGGAAGCGCGATAAGTGATTTTTTTTGAAAACGACGGATCTGCAGAGTTGTAGGTGAAATTTACCGGTGCCAGCTCCGAAAGACGATCCAGCACAACAGAGAGTGATTGCCCTTTTGCTTCAAAAGCATAGCGCTTGTTTGCAGGCTGCTGTGAAAAGGTGGTGAGATGTATCAGCCAAAAAGCAAGGATAAGAGAAACCCTGAAGTCAGGTTTCAAGTGCAGAATAGAGGATAAAACTTTCATGCTGATAAGCGCCAATATGAGTGTTTTAATCCACGAAGGTATAAAATTATAAAAGATTTCTGTGAATAATTTTTCTGTAAGACCAAAGTCTGTGCACAGGGTTAAGGCTTGGTTAACTTCTACCAAGTGGATTTAATGCAGCGTTAAATCGCTAACTAAGGGAAACCCTGACTGGTTTTAAATACGATTCAACTTAGTATCAATAATCCGGATATCCTCATAATGAATTGATAAGATCATGAAAATGAACTGAATCATAAGATAAGATCGAAGTTAAAAATTAATAAATAATAAGGAATTACAGATCGCGAGACTAGTGAATCGAAATATAGTCGCCTTGTCTTGTAAAGGTGAGATTAAATACAAACTCAAGTGTTTGTATAATGGATTCAGGGCTTTCGTTATCGAACCTGGCGGTCAGCAGCAAGCCTTTGCAATCACGTTTGGAGGAAAATTTAAGCCCGTAGCTATTTTCCAGCACTTCGAGCACCTCAGGAAGTGGTGTATTTTTAAATTCAATAATACCGGTTTTCCAGGCAAGGAAATTCTGGTTATTAAATTCCGACTTGCTTAGTTCGCCCGATTTCTTGTTAAATATACCCTTCTCACCCGGATTTAGCGACATTTGCTCAAGTTGCCTGCCATCCTTATCAAAAGTATAAATGAGTACTTTACCGGTTTGAAGATGAAGTACAACATTATCACGATGCGGCAGGGCTGATAGGTTAAAACTTGTTCCAACAACCTTTATGTCGATATTGGCAGTTGAAATGGTAAATGGATTTTTAGCATCAGCCACCACTTCAAAGAAGCCTTCGCCTTCAAAATCAATATTCCGGTTTGTATGACTAAAGATTGAATTATACTCAAGATGACTTCCTTTATTGAGGAAAATTTTAGACCCGTCAGGCATAACAACAGGTTTATCCTGAAAAGCTTCGGCAGTAATTGTAATAGTTTCGGTTTTCGTTTCGTTCTTCAGCATAAACCAACTGGCAAACAGAATAACAAGAACAGCAGCTACCCTGGCCAACAGAGGAAGAATACGAACTTTTGGTTTTTGCGCCGGAACGAGTACACTTCTCTGACTGTCGAAACGATTAATGCGATTTTGCAATTTTTGCCAGGCAGCATTCTGATCAAATTCGCGATCTGCGGATGCAGCGGCACTGTATTTCCATACAATCTGATACTGTTCAAAAATTTTACGATTTCGATCTGATGAAGATATCCAACGCGTCAACTCCGACAATTCACTGTCGGTGCATTGGTTAGCCAGTTTCCTGGCAATAATATCTTTCATCTTATCAGTAAGCATTTCCAAAATCAGTGTTAATTATATGTTAACTTTCATCTAAAAGACAATTATGTTACCTGCCTACCCCTATTCAATTTGAAAATAAATATTCATTTTTCAGATTCGCCCGTTAAACGTGGGATTGACAGGCATAAATCAAGGCATAAATCTGAGCAGGAAAAGGCCGGTTACAATAAGTGCAAGGAATTTACTGAGCACTTTTCGCATATGCTCCAGCGCTTTGGACATTTGGGATTCAACTGTTTTTACAGAGACATTGAGCTTCTCCGCTATTTCTGAATACTTCATGTCCTCAAAACGGCTCATTTCGAAGATTTCACGGCGTTTTTCAGGCAACATGGCAATGGCTTGCTTCATTATGCGCTCCATATCCTTTTCTTCAAGCACATCAATCGGGTAATCGACATCATTTCTGGTGCGAATCTCAACAAACTGATTATACCTGTCCTGAATTTTGAGCCGGTTAATATAATTTAAAGCATGATTGCGCAAGGAAATATAAAAGTAGGACTTTATGGATACATTGATATTCAGCTCTTCCCGCTTAACCCACATCTTAAAAAAAAGATCCTGTACAATTTCTTCAGCCATATCGGCATCGCTGACATATCTCAGGCAGTAATCGCACAAAGGGGTATAGTAAGCCTTAAAAAGTTCTTCAAAAACTTTTTCATCTCCGTTTTTAAGCCCTTGAGTAAACCTGTCTTCGGAATTAATCATGCCCTTTCCTGTATATCCGCGTCTGGTATTTCGTGCTTTCTGTTTTTCATCCTGCCACCTTCAACGACCTGAAACGAACTCAAATGCTGCAAAGTAAAAATCGGCTGCAGGCAGAAAGTATAAGTTTCAAAATATTTAGGGCCTTTCAGGACTTCCTATGCAAAAGTAAAACTTATTTTTAATCATTCTTCATTAATACGCCAACCTAAAAAGTAAAACCTCTGATGTTTGAGCAGGGACGGGCGTTTAAGAAAGAAGCAATATTTCATTTTTCAAAAGTGCTAATTCAGCCTTAGAATCATTCATCCGGTTAAGCCTGTTATTCTTTGTTTCAATTGACCTCATTTGGTATATATAAAAACACGACAAGTGAATCAGAAATTCTTAACAAGAATGCGGGGTTCCAGCATATCCATCATGGCATATTTCACCCCTTCCCTTCCAAGTCCCGAATCTTTAATTCCTCCATAAGGCATGTGGTCAACTCGGAAAGTCGGAACATCGTTGATGATAACGCCACCAACCTGAAGATTATTGAACGCACTATCCATTTCATTCAAATTATTGGTAAAAACACCTGCCTGAAGCCCAAAGCGTGTATTGTTGAGTCGTTCCAATGCTTCCCCGAAATTTTCAAAAGATTCCAGTGTGACCACCGGACCAAAAACCTCTTCCGTGCACACCCTCATAGAATCATCGGTATTGGTGAGTATGGTTGGATTGTATAAGGTTCCTTCCCTTTTTCCACCACAAACCAGGCTGGCGCCTCCCATTATTGCTTCGTTTACCCAATTCTCAATCCTGATGGCATTGGGTTCGTCGATCATAGCGCTGAATTCTGTTTCGGACAAGGCCGGATCTCCGGTTTTTAGCTGTTGAACCATTGAAGAAAACCTTTGGCTGAATTCATGGAAAAGTGAATTGTGGACGTAAATCCGCTGTGTATGAATGCAAACCTGACCTGAATATGAAAAAGCGCCGGCAAGACATTTCGACAAAGCAAGACCTGTGTCAGCGCTTTGGGCAACAATAACACCCGCATTACCACCAAGTTCCAGTACTACTTTCTTTTTCCCTGCCTCATTTTTCATTTTCCAGCCTACCTCGGGCGAACCGGTGAACGAAAGCAGGGAGATGCGCGGATCAATCACCAGCAGATTCCCTGTTGCCCTGTCCATAGGCAAAATGGAGACAGCACCCTCAGGGAGTCCGGTTTCAGCAATAATCTGAGCAAGCAACAGCGTTGTAAGCGGCGTGGTGGATGATGGCTTTAATATAACAGGACATCCGGCTGCAATCGCAGGTGCTATCTTATGTACCGCAAGATTGAGCGGGAAATTGAAGGGTGCTATTCCTGCAACAATCCCAACCGGAAAGTACCGAACCAGGCCTTCTTTCTTTTCACCCGAAGGAGTCCAGTCGAGACTGATATATTCCCGTGGGATTCGTTTTGATTCCTCTGCAGCAACTGTAAAAGTCTGGATAGAGCGGTCAACTTCGCCTAAGGCATACCGGATTGGCTTACCTGATTCCAGCATTATCATCTGTCCAAACTCTTCGCGGCGCTCCAGCAGTCGCTTGCGGATATGCATTAAAGCATCGTATCGCTTAAAAGACGGCATTTCCTGCAAAAGTCTGCTGGCTTTTTGTGCCGAAATAACAGCAGATTCCAGTTCAGGCAATCCGGCCAGCCAGGTAGTATCCACTGTTATGCCGTTATAGGGATTGGTAACTTTAAGCGCCCTGTCGGTTTTGATAAACTTTCCTGCCAGATAAATATCCATTGGTTGCTTTTTAATAACAAAGTTAATCTGTAAAATAAATAATTTGAAATACGCCGGTTTTTATTTTCGCAGCAGCGTCAGAAGCGATGGAGAGGGATAACGTATCAGTTTCGAAAAATCCGATTTCCAGAAATCAAGGTCGAGCAAATTGCCATTTTTATCCCTGGTAAGGGAAATGAGTACTTCAATGCCATCCGAATCGGTATACTCAGCCTGAATCAGATCACAGTCATACTGATCCGGATCACTACCTGCAAAATTAATACTGCCCATTATGCCGCCTTCATATTCTGAAACATCCTCCGCAATGGGATATTCATTTTCTTCCAAACCGCACTGGGAAAGAAAAAACAAAATCAGACTTCGTTCTTCATTTCTGATTTTCCGGGTTTTATTCATGTCTCTCTTAAGGTTGAGGTTGAGGTTAAGGTTAAGATAGAGGATTAGGAGAAATTTCTAAGTTCTAATTTCTAATTTCTAAGTTCTAAAAGACTGTTATTCAGGAATTAAAGTTGAGGTAAAGACCGGGATTTAGACTGATGTTTTCATTATTCCAATATTTCAGAATTCAAGAATTCCAACATTCCATTATCCCAGCATTTCATCATTCCAATATTCCATCTTTCCATCCCTGCCAGTTGCAATCTGAATCCCAATCCACTAATCAACTAATCTGCTGATCTACAATTTCCATCATTCCATCATTCCACCATTCCATCTTTCCAATAATCCAACTACACAACTGACTCTCTTTCATTGTTTGCCCAGTTTACCATTGCGTCCAGCACGTTCTTCAGTGCCTTCCCCGAATCGGTGAGGCTATATTCAACAAACGGAGGCACCACAGGCAAAGCCCTTCGCTGAATGAGTCTGTCGGCTTCA
>JAAXUD010000820.1 GCA_013336205.1 Lentimicrobium sp.
GTTTTGTATAATTTCGTTACTTTGCAAAAAATTACTATCCCATGAATATTCTTTTGCTTGGTTCGGGTGGTCGCGAACATGCCATCGCCTGGAAACTCGCCCAAAGCCCTGAGGTTAAAAAACTTTTTATTGCACCCGGTAATGCAGGAACCGGCCTGACTGGAATAAATGTACCTTTAGATATAAATGATTTTGAGAGCATTAAGCTTTTTGTTCTCGAAAACGATGTTGACATGGTGATACCAGGTCCTGAAGAACCACTGGTTAATGGTATAGCCGACTTCTTTAAAGAAGATGGCTTGCTGTGTGATATTCCGGTGATCGGACCCTCGAAATCAGGCGCAAGGCTTGAAGGCAGTAAAGACTTTGCGAAGGCTTTTATGCAAAGGCATGGCATTCCTACTGCTGCTTACCGCACTTTTAACGCAGCCGATCTGGGAGCTGCAAAAGAATTCCTGCGATCGCTTAAGCCACCGTATGTGATTAAAGCCGATGGACTTGCTGCCGGCAAAGGCGTTGTAATCTGCACAGACCTGAATGATGCTGAGAGAGAAGCAACTGAAATGCTTGAGCATAAGCGATTTGGGAAAGCATCAGAGAAAATTGTTATTGAGGAATTCCTTTCCGGAATTGAACTTTCGGTATTTGTACTGACGGATGGCAATTCATGGGTTTTGTTACCGGAAGCCAAAGATTATAAACGGATTGGCGAGGGTGACACCGGCCTCAATACTGGTGGTATGGGCTCCATTTCACCCGTGCCCTTTGCCGATGAAGAATTTATGGAGAAAGTCACACTTCAGATAATTGAGCCTACCATTCAGGGCCTGAAGGAAGAAAACATAGACTACAAAGGTTTTATTTTCTTCGGACTCATCAATGTTAATGGAAATCCGAATGTAATTGAATACAATGTCAGGTTGGGCGATCCTGAAACTGAATCAGTAATTCCGCGTATTAAAACCGACCTTGTTTACCTGTTAAAAAAAGCAGCAGACCAATCTCTGGATACTGCAAAAATTGAGTTCAACCAGCATTTCGCGGCAACGGTTATGCTTGTTTCCGGAGGTTATCCCGGCACTTACCAGAAGGGATTTCCTGTCAGTGGACTGAAGAATAAGTACCCTTCAGAAATATTTCATGCCGGCACTACAACCGATGATAGTAATGGCGAAGTAAAAACATCCGGTGGACGGGTAATTGCAATTACGTCGCTTGCCGCAGACAGTGCCGAAGCATTGAGGCTATCGTATGAGACTGCCACTCAAATAAACTACCAGGGTAAAACTTACAGAAAAGACCTTGGATTCGATCTGTTCTGATTTTACATTGTAAGAAATGTTTAAAAGACTTGCCAAAGCCGGAGTTTTATCGCAGATACTGGTCATTCTTTCCCTGGGTTTGGTTTATTTCATTACACCACAGGCAAATATGGCCCAGGTTGCCGATCCGGGACAAACAGCCCCTCTTGGTGCCTGGATTTACAGACTGATATTATCTTACCCTGATCTGGCGAGGCCACTCGTGGTAATATTGATCGTAGCGCTCGCCTTAACGATGAACGCTATTCTTATCAGGCACGATGTTACTCCCCGGCAATCTGTATTTCCGGCAATCATCGCTTTGGTTCTGATGCTTTTCACTCCGGATGCCTACCACCTGGCAGTAAGCCTGGCCTGTCTTATACTGCTACTTTTTAGCCTGCACAATGTAATGAATCTCTATGGTAAGCAGCATCCTTTCAATCTGGTAATGAATGCGACCGTAGCGATTTCCATTGCTTCCATGATATCTCCGCCTGTGATTGTTTTCATTTTTTTTGTCTGGCTAGGCTTCTTCACTTTCCGGGTAAATTCATGGAGGGAATGGGCAATATCGCTGATGGGCCTGACCCT
>JAAXUD010000274.1 GCA_013336205.1 Lentimicrobium sp.
TTCAAACGTAGAAGAATTAACCCTTAAAAAGTACAATCCTTTTGTTAGTTCGCTCACTGGTATGGTTAATATATTGATTCCCTTGGACAATGGATTCTTGCCTGAACTATAAATCGCCTTACCTGAAACGTCTGAAATGGTAATATCTGCAATGTCAGGCTTTGCTGAATTTATCTTTAGATTCAACAGATCAGTTGCCGGGTTAGGATAAACACTGATAAAGGTGTTTTCTTTAGCTGAGCTTTCTATTCCTGTATTTATTGTTACTGTGAAGATAACTGGTATCTCAATTTCAGGTTGGTCAGGATCGTTTGATAAAATAGAGATCAGCCCATGGTAAGTACCCAGTTCTAATCCGGCGGCATCACAGCTTACCAGGATTTCCTGCTGGTTGCCAGGGGTAATAGAGCCTTCGGTGATATCGGTGCTCAGCCAGTTCCCGGTTGCAGTAGAACGCTGCAACTTCACAACAACATTCTTTGCCTGATGTCCGCCATCACCATAACTGTCTTCGATCCAGAGTTTCCAGTTTCCATGCAAAGCTTCGCCGGCAAATGAAGGATCTGAAAGTGTATAGGTGCCGTTCATCTGTCCGGATGCCAGCATAACTTTTGTACCTGAAGGCGATTCAGCCCACAAGGAGCCTTCTGAAGCATAGTTATCTGTTGTCCATGAATAGGTGACAATAATCAGACCTGTGGTTCCCTCTTCATCAACGGTAATATTGGTCCATCCGCTTTCAGTATAGGTGTTAAAGTCATAGGAGGAAGCGGCCGGACTGTTGACAACGGATTTGGTGATTGTATCAAGTGCCTCGGTAGATAAACCAAGATAAAAGTTAAGTCCAAGATCTCCTGTATTGGAAATATTCAGTTTCCGGGTATCGGCAAATCCCTGCATGGCAGTAAAATCCATCTGCTGAAGATCAGTTTCTGCCTGCGCAAACTGCTGTGCTCCAATATAAAACTCATGCGGATCAAACCGGCCAATAAACGGGTGATTTTCACTTTTACCGGAAGCATCGGCTGCATGAATATAATACTGAACTGTACTGCCATATTCAGGCGAGGGGAGGGTTACAGTCCATTCGTTACCAGCGGAATTAGTCATTGCTGCCGTAGTGAAAGGGGTGTATGGATTTGGGTTTATCCTGTAGCAGAAGAGTACAGAATCCGCAATGACTTCCTCGCCGCTAAAGGCGGTTATGTTGGCAGTAAAGGTATAGTTATCAGAAACTTCAGCATTGCCAAGTAAAGGAATGTGCTTAATCCGAAGCATTTCAGGATCGGCCATTTCATGGGTGCGGCAATGCAACGCATCGGTCGATTCCCACGGGGCTCCGGGAAGTCCTATTATACCAATAATTTTGTAACCCGGCATTGCCTGACGGTAAACATCCAAAGCAGCCTGGTCATATTGAGACCCCATAATGGGAACAAAAACCTTATCATTAAAAATGAAAGAATTCGTATAGGGCTGATCCTGAGGGGTATTAACCCTGTATACTTCGTAAGGAGTTTCCCATGGCGAGGTAAGAGATTCAAAATAACCGGCTGTTGCTTCCAGCTCATCGTATTGAGGGTGGCTTGCCGGCACCGATCTGATCAGTACTTTGTTGGTGGCCAGAAATTTACCCCAACAATCGATATGATCAATATAAGTATTGTTGGGATCTTCAAGCACATGATAATCGGTGATACCCAGATAGTCTTCCATCTTCTGATCAATCTGAGACTGACTCTGTCCCGGATTTTCAGTATAGGCAATGGTTGTGGAAGCTGCATCACCATAACTGTTGGACATGTAATTGCCGCCTGTATGTATCACATTCATGCCAAACCAGGGAATGCCCAGGGCATTGGCCACAATTTTAGGCGCTTCATCATCATTTGGTCTTGGGCGATTGTAAGGAAAATCAACGATACCGATCTGCGCATCACCATAAGCAATATACCATGGACCATAATCGCGGGTCCAGTAGCTATCGGTCTGGGCATAGATGAAATTACAATTGTCGAGGTTAACACCGGCCTGTGTATATTGGCTGCGGACATTGCTTTCCTGCGAAGCGCCGGTAACCAGGGTGGTAACAATGGCGTCGCGCGCCATTTCACGGATTACGGTCATTGGGATTCCAAAAGGATAAGCAACCAATACTCCTTTGGCCCGTTCAAATTCACCCAGGCTGGTAATAGTCCCTGTTGGCGGATCAGTTTCGACAAAGGACCGGCCGATTTCATGGCGGCGCAGCGCCTCCTCGGGAGTCATCTGGTGGGTAAGACGGTTTTTGGAGTATTTGCCTGCTTCCTGAGCGGCTGTGCCCAATGTGAACAAGGAGAGCGCCAGAACAGTCAGCTGTTTCAGCAAGGTGGTTTTCATAAGTAGTGGGATAATGAAGTTGAGGCAAAGATAAAAATTACTTTTATCCGGACTCATGCTTCTGTAAAATAGGTGCGATCTTATTGAGAAGTGTCACTATGATTAATCCTTGTTTTGAATTAAGGTAATCATCGCTTATTATTATAACCAATCAATTGTCTGCCAAAGCTAACGCTCATGATTTGTGAATGCCGTGTTTTATTTTCCGATCATGGATTTGCAGCCGGGGCAGAAATGAACTTTTTTCTGATCAATATCTTCAACATAAGTACTGGATCTCATTACGCAGGAAGGTGTATGGCAATGGATTAATCCAAAAGTGTGGCCAAGTTCGTGGATTATCTCTTTTGTAAAGCGATCTGACAACTGTTTATCATCCGTTCTTATTCCATAATGTTCATTGCTGAGCCTGAATATAGAAGCAATAGCAGTTTTACCGCCCAATTGAGCCTGCCCGAAAATATAAGTCAGAATTGGAATAAAAAGATCAACACTGAATAACCCAATGGATTTTATTGACCCGGGGTCGCTCATCGCTTCAACTTCTCTCAATAACAAATCACCATTGTATTGTCTTCTGTCTGGATTGTAGAATTTACTCAGATCAGCATGAACATCCTTGACTTTTACAGGGTACCCGAATTCTTGCATTACAGTGCCGGATATCTTCTCAAGAAATCTTTTCTCAAATATTCCGAAGGATATAAACGTAATGACCGGAGGATTCATTCAGTTGGATATCAATAGAAAGAAAAACTAATGCTTTGAACTGATTTCAGGCGATTTCTCGCGTGGTTTTTATGGATATTGAAACCGTTTTCCATTGATATTCCTGCGACTGCGATATAAGAAGCAGGAAAACAGTCATTAACCAGGGTCGGTTCCCTTAAGTCCGTACTTTTTAATTTTATTGTACAGTGTAACCCTGTCAACTTTCAAGGCTTGGGCTGTTCGTGAAATATTCCAGCTGTATTTTTGCAGAATCTGCAGTATGAATATTTTTTCAAATTCATTCAGACTCTCGACGGAACTATCAATAGTTTCTTTTTCCAGTGGCAGATCTTTGAGCATGATTTTCTTGTTGTTGCCAACTACGATTGCCCGCTCTATCATATTTTCAAGCTCTCTGATATTGCCGGGGAACTGGTATTCCATTATCCGTTTCAGGGCTGCGGGGTCAATCGCAACCGGAGGTTTGTTCATCGAAGTGCAATACTTATTGATAAAAAAATCTACGAGTAGCGGTATGTCTTCAACCCGTTCGCGCAGCGCCGGAACATGGATATTCATCACGTTTAGCCTGTAGTACAAATCCTCACGGAATAATCCTTTTTCCATCATGCTTTTCAGATCGCGGTTTGTGGCGCAGATAACCCTGAAATCAGAAGTGATTTCTTTATTTCCCCCCACGCGCATAAAACTCTTTGATTCAAGAACCCGCAAGAGTTCCACCTGCATTTTTGGAGAAATGGTTGCAATTTCATCCAGGAAAATGGTGCCGCTATCCGCCATCTCAAACCTGCCTTTGCGGTTATACAAGGCACCGGTGAAAGCTCCTTTTTCATGCCCGAACAACTCGCTCTCCAGCAAACTCTCAGTCAAAGCTCCGCAATGAACACTCACCATTGGATAGAATTTTCTCAGCGAATTGGCATGTATAGCCCTGGCAATAAGTTCTTTTCCCGTTCCGCTTTCACCTGTGATGATAACAGAAGAGTTAGTCGGGGCAACACTCTTTACTTCACTCAAAACTTTCTTAATGGCTTCACTCTCACCAATCAGATCTTCAATACTATCCAGTGAATCTACCCGCTTCTTCAGGGTTTCATTTTCATGAATCAAAGAAACCTGCCTTGTGGCGTTCCTGATCAGATGAGACAGGTCATCGGGATCAAAGGGCTTGGTTACATAGTCGAAGGCCCCGTCTTTTAAAGCCTTTACAGCGGTATCCACGGTGGCAAAGGCAGTCATAATAATAATGATAGAATCCTTATTCAGCGATTTGATTCTTCTGAGCATCTCGAGCCCGTCCATACCAGGCATTTTTATGTCGGCCAGGATAATATCAAAATTATCTGATTTGAGCATTGAAAGTGCCACTTTTGCATTTTCAGCACATTCAACTCTGAATCCATCTTCAGTGAACCAGAGACTCAGCGAATCCCTGACAGATTCTTCATCATCAACTACCAGAATTGATATCTTCTTCTCCATCGCTTTGATTATTTAATTGCATTTGCCGAACATTTGAAAAGTATCATCCTGCCCCGGAAACCATTGTTTCTGATTGTTAAGGAGTTTTGCTTTCCGTGTTTAATTACTTTTTATTGCCTGATCAAGGGCAATGTAACAGAAAACGTGGTTCCGATTCCCGGTTCTGATTTAACCTGAATTTTGCCTTTGTGACTCTGCACTATTCCATGGGCAATGGACAGTCCGAGACCGATACCATGAGCTTCCTGTTTTGTTGAAAAGAAGGGCTCGAAGATATGCGGGATATCATCACTGGAAATTCCAATTCCACT
>JAAXUD010000821.1 GCA_013336205.1 Lentimicrobium sp.
CCGAAAACAATTTCACCAATGGCCCTGTTTTTCCAAGGATCCCGGTATCAACCAGGAAGATGGCGCTATTGGATAAAAACTTATCCCTGGGAATCCCAACTGTTTCTATCTGGTGCCTGTTCCGGATCAACAGCGGATGCCGGATATAACAAAGCAATGGATCAAGCCCGGAACTAACCCCGTGGAAGTAATTCTCCATGCGGGAAAAAGTTTCTTTCAGGTTTGAAATCTCCAGGCCGGTAATAATCTTTCTGTTTTTATTGCTTTGCAGGATATACTGGTCATAAATAGCGGCAACCAGGGCGCCTGAACTGCCAATACCATACCCTTGCGGAATATTGGATTCAAAGTACAGCCCATTCTGGATATCGTGCTCAAGTCGCTCAAGGTCCAGCTTATCCCGAAAACCTTGTTTAGCATGCAAACCTTTCAGATAATCCAGGTACTTGCGAAGATGCTGATTGGATTCCAGTGCAAGTTCATAATTGGTGTATTGCTCCTGGTTGACAAACCTGAGTTCTCCCGTAAAGTGAGAATAGGGTATGGTGAGAGCCATCGAATCACAGATCACGCTGTACTCGCCAAATAACATGATCTTCGCGTAAAAGACTTCGTTCTTCATTAAGCAATTTTTTACCTCTCCCCCCTACCCCCTATCCAAATGGAGAGGTGGAGTAAGGGGGTGAGGCTAATTTATTCTTTTTGGTCCTTTGCCTATTTCATCGTCTATCCATCTTCCCTGCTCACAGAAAGCCAACAATTCCTCACTGATCCATTTCCGGACCTTTATTTCATCTGCAGCCGGATAAAGCAGGTGTACATTTGGCCCGGCGTCCAGGGTAAAGCATGCCGGGATTGAAGTTTCTTTCCTGAACCGGCGTATCCTGTTAACAATGTTTATGGTATTCGGTTCAATCAGAATATAGGATGGATTTGAAGTCATCATCAGGGCATGCAGGTTTAAGGCTTCCGATTCGGTGACATGGACAAATTTATCGAAATCCCCTGCGATCAATGCACGCGATAGTTCCATCAAATTATTCAAAGCAGTTTCAAAGCGTTTTTCAGCGTATGGATGGCCTTCCATCAGGGAATGGCCTGCCCGGCTGGATACTTCTTTCTCTTTGCTGCTGACTACCAGGATGGCATCTTTCATTTCCCGGAAAGCCGGGTTTACCTCAAAAGGCACCGGAATGGCATATTTATCGGATGTTGCAGCCAACTGAGGGTGATGCCCCCATATCACAAACCCTCCGAAGACCGATCTGCAGGCACTTCCGGAAGCAAGACGAGACAATCCTGATGCTTCTTGCCAAAACGCCGGCGTATCTGGCTCCATCCTGCCGGTCCGGGATAAAAAGTCAGCAAGACAAAGGCCCAGTGCGCTCATGCTGGAAGCGGACGAAGCAATGCCGGTAGAATGAGGAAATGTATTTGAACTGGAAATTTTAAAACGATATTCTTTCAGGATAGGATATTCCTGATATAAAGAATTGAGAAAACCAGCGATTTTCTTCTCAAATTTTTCCTGCTGACGTCCTTCAAATAAAAACTCAAGCGCTGGAAGGCCTGGTTCTTCCTTTACTGGTTCGAATTCCATCGACATCTCCGTAAAAGCCTTGCTGAGTGTGATACTCAGTGAAGGATTGGCCGGGATCTGGATGGGTTTTTTACCCCAATATTTAACCAGGGCGATGTTTGATGGACTCCGCCACGTGATTTTTCCTGATATTGTGTTTTGTGTGTGTTTCAATGTTCCAGTGTTCCAGTGTTCCAGTGTTTCTTATTTTAATCACTTATCTCAATACACTATTTCGTTCCATCTGAATATGATGGGCATATTTTTACTGTAAAAGTAGTCTATTACTTCATCATGGTTCATGGGTGTTGCAG
>JAAXUD010000275.1 GCA_013336205.1 Lentimicrobium sp.
GCCAATCACTTTTACCGGCGAATCAACTTTTACAGAGCCGTGATCGGTGGTAATCACTGTGGTGATCTTTTTATCAGCCAGGTATTTAATAATATCAAACAGGGGCGAGTGTTCAAACCAGGAGACTGTGATTGAGCGATAAGCGGCCTCGTCGTCGGCAAGTTCACGGATCACTTCCATTTCTGTGCGGGCATGCGATAACATATCCACGAAATTGTATACCACAACATTCAACTTGTTACCGACAAGGTTAGGCAGTGTTTCAACCAGTTTCCGGCCGGCAGTAAGATTCAGTATTTTATAGTATGAGTATTTGAAATCACGGTTATAACGCTTCAACTGCTCGCCAAGCAATTCAGACTCATATTGATTTTTAGTACCCTCTTCATCTTCATTCACCCAGTATTTGGGATACTTTTTTTCAATTTCAGTAGGCAAAAGACCCGAGAACAAGGCATTTCTGGCATATTGAGTGGTTGTGGGCAGCATACTGTAGTATATCTCGTCGCGTTCCACCCTGAAATATTGTTCGATAATTGGCTGAAGCACTTTCCATTGATCGTAGCGAAGATTATCGATCAGGATAAAAAACAGTCCCTGACTTTCATCAATAAGCGGCAGTAGTTTATCTTTTACCAACGTATGCGACATGGTTGGCCTGTCGGCTGTCTTGCCCTGAACCCAATCGAGGTAATTATTCTCGATATACCGGCTGAAAACCTGGCCGGCTTCATCCTTCTGTTGCTTTAAAATATCAATGATACCATTATCCGAAGTTTTCTCAAGTTCTAATTCCCAGTAAATCAGCTTACGGTAAACTTCTTTCCATTCGTTAAAATTGAGCCGGTTGCTGATTTCCATTCCTATACTCCGGAATTGCTGCTGGTAGTTATGGGTGGTTTTTTCGCTGATGAGCTTTTTGTTCTCCAGGTTCTTTTTAAGGCTTAGCAGTATCTGGTTAGGATTTACAGGCTTTATAAGGTAATCAGCAATGTTTGAGCCAATCGCATCTTCCATGATTGCTTCCTCCTCACTCTTGGTAATCATAACTACCGGGAGATTCGGATATGCATTTTTAATCTGCATCAGGGTTTCAATACCTGAAAGCCCGGGCATTTGTTCATCCAGAAAAACAATATCAAAAGGCCCTGATTTTAAAATATCAACAGCTTCGATTCCGTTATTACTTGTAAAAACATTATAACCCTTATCCTTTAAAAACATGATATGCGGCTTCAAAAGATCGATCTCATCGTCGACCCATAATATGGTAATATTTTCCATCTTAAATGTATATGTGTAAAGTTTGAAATTCGGGGCTTCAAAATCCGTAAATTTGCCCCGTAAAAATCATTGTCTGACAATAATAATGCTGAGTAGGTTGTTTTATTATCCGGCAGGCATTGATTTTAACAATTATTCGCATTTACAAAGATACGCAATTCGTGGGCCTTACATCGCGTAACAAGAGAAAAATAGTAAATGATCCGGTGTATGGTTTTGTTACCATTACCTCCGAATTGTTGTTTGACCTGATCGAACATCCGTGGTTTCAAAGACTTAGGCGGATAAGACAACTGGGTATGACCAGCTACGTTTATCCGGGGGCTTTGCATACCCGTTTTCACCATGCACTTGGCGCCATGCACCTGATGCAGGAAGCAATTGAAACACTCAAAATCAAGGGAATCAGTATCTCTGAGGCAGAAGCTGAAGCTACTTTGATCGCGATTCTGCTTCACGATATCGGGCACGGACCTTATTCCCATGCATTGGAACATAGTATAGCCGTTGGCATGAGCCACGAAGATATTTCGGTTTTAATGATGCAACGGCTGAACGAAGAATTTGAAGGAAAACTCGCGCTTGCAATTACCATTTTCACCAATAATTACCCGAAACGGTTTCTCCATCAGCTGGTCTCAAGTCAACTGGACATGGACCGGCTCGATTACTTAAAACGTGATAGTTTTTATACAGGCGTTTCAGAAGGCGTTATCAGCACCGAACGCATTATAAAGATGCTTACCGTTCACAATGATGAACTGATGGTGGAAGACAAGGGCATTTATTCGATAGAGAAATTTATAGTCGCCCGCAGACTCATGTACTGGCAGGTTTACTATCATAAGACCGTGGTATCGGCTGAAAATATGCTGATTAACCTGCTGGCCAGGGCTAAATGGCTGCAGGAATCCGGTATTGAGCTTTTTGCAACACCGGCATTTCTTTTTTTTCTGAAACACCGCTTTAGCAGTGAAGATTTCAAGAATGATCCAACCATTATTGACAAATTTGCACAACTTGACGATTACGATGTTTTTACCAGTATCAAAATGTGGGTTAATCATCCCGACAAGGTGCTTTCAATTTTGAGTAATTCATTAGTCAACAGACACTTGTTTAAAATTGAACTTCGGGTTATCCCTTTCGAAGAAAGTGAATATGACAATATCCGGCTGGCTGTAATCAGGACCTGGCCCGGACTCGATCGTGAAAGTGCTGATTATCTGATAAGTAAAGGATCAATAACCAACAATGCTTACATTCCTGAATATGACAAAATCAACATCTTACAGCGGGATGGCACTGTTTGCGATATTGCTGAATCATCGGATCAGTTGAATATTTCCGTTCTTACAAGTGCAGTTACCAAATACTTTCTGTGTTATCCCAAAAACTTATTGTCTGCCTGAATGTTAAGGTAAAATAAATTTTAATAGCACTAAGCAATACTCCGTTAATTTTAAGAATCACGCAATGACGCAAAGACGCAATGAATTGATTATGAATGATTTAAAATTTCAAAATCAATTTGCATAATACCTTGTAAATCAATGATTTAAAATTTTTAATGAAGTATTGACTTAAAAGAACACAACCGAAATAATATTGCTATTTGAAAAATATAGCAAATAAATTAAACAACATTACTTAGCTATGAAATTTACTGCCAGCGAAATTGCAGCCCTGATCAACGGAAAAGTTGAAGGGAATCCGGATATTCAGATTTATAAACTTTCAAAAATTGAGCAAGGTGAACCCGGTTCAATTACGTTTTTAGGCAATCCTAAATATACTCAATACATATACAATACCCAGGCTTCGGTGGTGATTGTAAATGATGATTTTGTTCCTGAGCAAAAACTTGAATGTACGCTTATCAGGGTCGAAAATGCCTACAACGCTTTTGCCATGATGCTGGATGCCTACAATCAGATCAGGCAAAACAAAACAGGAATTTCAAAGCTTGCTTATATTCCGGAAACTGCCAGCATAGGAGCCAATTGTTATATTGCTGAATTTGTAAGTATTGGTGAGCATGTTGAAGTTGGTGATCAGGCAAAGATTTATCCCGGCGCTGTGATTGGCGACAATGTTTCTATTGGCAAAGGAACCATCATCTATGCAGGTGTAAAAATCTACAACGATTGCAGTGTTGGCGCCAATTGCACGCTTCATGCAGGTGTAGTAATCGGAGCCGATGGTTTTGGTTTCGCACCGCAAAGTGACAATCAGTATCAGAAAGTAGCTCAGATTGGCAATGTGATTATAGAAGATAATGTTGAAATCGGCGCCAATACAACCATTGACAGAGCTACCCTTGGTTCTACGATTATCAGAAAGGGTGCGAAAATTGACAACCTTATCCAGATTGCGCACAATGTTGAAATTGGGGAGAACACTGTAATTGCAGCACAAACAGGAATTGCGGGTTCGGCAAAGATAGGTCGCAACTGTATGATAGCCGGACAAGTAGGAATTATAGGACATCTTGAAATTGGTGATAATGTAAAAATTGCCGCACAGTCAGGTATTTCAACTACAGTGCCAGCCGATTCAATCATTATGGGTAGTCCGGCTTTCGATATTTCTGCTTATCGCAAGTCATATGTTTACTTCAGGAATCTCCCAAAACTTGTAGATCGGTTAAATCAGCTTGAGAAAAAAGACGTAAATAAGTAGATTCATTTTCCTAAAAATCTTCATGATTCTGGATATCAATAAATTAATCAAAAATAAACCTAATTAAAAATATATTAATTTTGCCAGCCGTATGTCAGAAAAACAAAAAACCCTAAAAGAGGCAGTATCTGTTTCAGGAGCAGGCCTTCACACAGGCCAGGAAGTGACATTGACTTTCAGGCCGGCACCGGAAAACCACGGTTTCAAATTCCGCAGAGTTGATTTACCGGGACAACCGGTTATGGATGCTGATGCTGATTATGTTACAGATACCTCCCGTGGCACCAGCCTCGAGCACAATGGAATAAAGGTCAGTACCATCGAGCATGCCCTGGCTGCTTTAACAGGTATGGATCTCGATAATGTGCTGATTGATCTTGATTGTATCGAAACTCCGATCCTTGATGGTAGTTCAAAATACTACGTAGAGGCTATTAAAAAAGCAGGCGTCGTTGAACAGAATGCTGAACGTCAGTATTTCAAGGTAACCGAAGTACTTCGATTTTCCGATCCTGATAAAAAAGTTGAATTGCTGATCCTTCCCGACGATACCTATAAGGTATCAGTCATGATTGATTATGATACAAAAGTTCTTGGAACCCAGAATGCGCATCTGAGTCATATTAATGACTTTGCGGAGGACATAGGTAACTGCCGCACCTTTGTTTTCCTGCATGAGTTGGAATACCTTATTCAGAATAACCTGATTAAAGGAGGAGATCTCAGCAATGCAATCGTCTTTGTAAACAGGCTTATAAGCCAGGAAGAACTTGACAGACTGGCTAAATTCTTCAACAAGCCCAGGGTTGAAGTCCTGAAAGAAGGTATTCTCAACAATCTTGAACTTCATTTTGCCAATGAACCTGCAAGGCACAAATTGCTGGATGTTGTTGGTGATTTGTCATTGGTTGGAACCAGAATCAAAGGTCATGT
>JAAXUD010000822.1 GCA_013336205.1 Lentimicrobium sp.
CTTCATCGGTAGGTTATGGTGTTGCGCGCAAGCACATTATAAAAGGGCGCTACCAGGAAATCAATTTTCTGTTAATTCCCAATCGTATTGACCTGGCTGAGGTTGTGATCAGGCCGGGCGAAAATCCGGCTGAGATTATTCTTAAAAAGGTAATTGAAAAGAAACCGGATAATAATCGCGAAAAAATCGATTATTATCAGTACGAAGCCTATAATAAACTGCAGTTTGATGCAAATAACCTCTCCGAAAAGTTTATGAACCGGCAGATCCTGAAGCCCTTTCAATTTATTTTTGACTATGTAGATACCTCTGCTATCAATGGAAAAACCTATCTGCCGGTATTTCTATCAGAATCACTTTCGGATGTGTATTATCGCAAAAGCCCTTCCTCCTCAAGGGAAGTGATTAAGGCCAACCGGGTATCAGGCATCCGCGATGAGAGTCTGTCGCAACTGATGGGTGATAAAGTTCAACAGGTAAATATCTATGACAATTACCTGACACTTTTCTTTAAAAACTTTGTAAGCCCGATTGCTAACTTCGGATTGTTATCCTACAGGTATTACCTGGTTGACAGTGCCAATATTGAAGGTCAGTGGTGCTACAAGCTGGCCTTTAAACCCAGGAGAAAGCAGGAATACACTTTTACCGGGAACATGTGGATACATGATACCACCTTCGCGGTCAGAAGTATTGATATGCGCATAGTAAATGACGCCAACATTAACTACATCAATGACCTGGTATTACAGCAGGAGTATAGGTTGGTTGACGGACAATACTGGATGCTTTCAAAAGAAAAAATGGTGCTTGACTTTAATGTAATGGAACGCGATTCTACAAAATCAGTGGGTTTTTATGGCACCAAAACTACCACTTACCGTAATTTTATAATCAACCAGCCCAGGGAAAATGAAATCTACAATACTCCGGTTTCGGTGATGGTTGATAATGATGCCACCGAAAAGACAGATGAATTCTGGGATACTTCCAGGCACGAAGACCTGACAAGACGGGAGGAAATGGTTTATCAAATGGTAGATACACTTAAGACACTGCCGGTTTTCAATACCTGGGTTGATATCATACAAATGGTAGCTACCGGTTATTATGTGAAGGGTAAAATGGAATGGGGACCTTATATGTCTCTATATAGTTATAATCAGCTTGAAGGCAGCCGGATAAGAGTCGGTGGCCGGACCAGTAACGATTTCAGCAAGCGCATCATGCTTGACGGATATGTGGCCTATGGGTTCCTGGATCAACAATTGAAATATGGCGGCGGGTTTATGTATATGGTCGACAAGAATCCCCGGAGGGTTGTTGGCGGATCATTCAAGTATGATGTTGAGCAATTGGGACAGAGTCAGGATGCTTTTCGCGAGGATTTTCTCCTGGCGGCGCTTTTCCGCCGGAATCCATCCGATAAGCTTTCAATGGTCGAAGAGTATAATACTTACTATGAGCATGAATGGTTTACCGGTTTTTCGAATACTTTTTCAATGACACAACGCAGTGTCTGGAGTACCGGACGGGCACCTTTTGCCATGGATTGTGAAGGCGGCGATTGCCTGACTTATTCTGATGCGCTTTTAACAACTGAGTTCACCCTGAAAACACGTTTTGCCTACAAGGAGTCCTATATTTCCGGCGAATTTGAAAGAGTGAGCCTGGGCGCGAAATATCCGATACTGGAAATAAATTACACCTATGGGCCTCCTGATATCCTGGGAAGTCAGTTTGAATTTCACCGCTTGCAGTTTGGAGTAAAACACTGGTTTAATATTATGTCGTTGGGATGGTCGAAATATTCAATAGAAACCGGGAAAATATGGGGAAATTTGCCTTACCCACTGCTGAAAATTCATCCGGGAAACGAGAGTTACTGGT
>JAAXUD010000823.1 GCA_013336205.1 Lentimicrobium sp.
CACTAACAAACAATCTTCAAATAATAATGTTTCCTGAGATCGTGGATAAAAAAAGCCCCGCCAAGGCGGGGCTTTCAAATCAAATTTTAAGCATTGCTGCTTATGCAGGATGAATTGCTTCAACCGGGCATACATCGGCGCATGAACCACAGTCAGTGCAAACATCCGGATCAATTTTATAGATATCACCTTCAGAAATCGCGTCAACGGGACATTCATCAATGCAGGTGCCGCAAGCTGTGCAGTCATCTGAAATTACGTAAGCCATGGCTATTTTGTTTAGTTAATGATTTTGTATAAATCTTCTCGCTGCAAATATAGGCCTAAAAATGTCAAAAATGTGAACACGCATTTATTTTTAAGCTTTCTAAATAAAATGATTGATTTATTTTAATTTATGTAATTGTAAAACAATGCTTTATGGTCAGTTTGGGTAAATGCCGGGACAAAATAAAATCTTAAATAAAATTTGTGTTATTGCTTGATATCATAGTGATTAAATAATATAACTTTGCCGCCTGAAGCAAATCAACCTCCTAATAATCATGGTAAAAATTAAAAGTAATGTCATTCAGCGCGACGAAGTTGTCGTAAAGTTTGTGGGAGACTCTGGCGATGGTATGCAGCTTTCGGGAACTCTTTTCTCTGATACTGCAGCTCTTGCCGGCCTCGATCTGGCCACTTTCCCCGATTATCCTGCTGAAATCCGTGCCCCGCATAATACTGTTGCAGGCGTTTCAGGGTTTCAGGTTCATGTTGGCGCGAAAAAAATTGAAACCACCGGCGATTTGTGCGATGTGCTCGTTGCAATGAATCCTGCCTCGCTGAAGTCGAATTTAAAATGGGCAAAACCCGGAGCAACCATCATTACCGATGAAGATGCCTATGATGAATCGGCCCTGAAAAAATCAGGTTACTCCGAAAATCCTCTCGAGAACGACACCTTTGCCGGATACAATCTTGTGAAAGCCCCGATAACTACCCTGACACTGGCAGTCGGGAAAGAACTTGGCGTTGACAACAAAACTGCCGATCGAAGCAAGAACATGTTTGCGTTGGGCATGGTTTATCACCTTTTCGGCTGGAGTTTCGAGAGTACGTTCGATTTCTTCAATAAAAAGTTTAAAAGTAAACCGGATGTTATTGCTTTAAATAAAGCGGCATTAGAGGCCGGTTATAATTATACTGAAACGGTTGAAGCGCTGGCTTCGGTTTATCAGGTTTCAAAAGCTAAAATGGAGCCAGGCCGTTACCGTAATATTACTGGTAATGTTGCCACTGCCTGGGGGTTTCTGGCTGCATCCGAACGTTCAGGACGCCCGTTGTTCCTGGGTTCCTATCCTATAACTCCGGCTACTGAGATTCTTATCGAACTTGCCAAGTATAAATCACTAGGTGCGAAAGTATTTCAGGCTGAAGATGAGATTGCCGGAATCTGTTCGGCTATCGGGGCCAGTTATACAGGCTCCCTGGCACTTACATCGACTTCCGGACCCGGTCTTTCACTGAAAAGTGAAGCCATCGGACTGGCGGTGATGACTGAACTTCCGCTGGTTATTGTGAATGTACAGCGTGGCGGACCAAGTACCGGCTTGCCCACCAAATCGGAACAAAGTGACCTTTACCAGGCCCTTTACGGACGAAATGGTGAATGCCCGGTTGTGGTAATTGCCGCCTCGACATCTGCCAATAGTTTCTATTATGCCTACATGGCAGCAAAAATTGCTATGGAACATATGACACCGGTAATTTTGCTTACCGATGGTTATCTGGGCAATGGATCCCAGTTATTCCGCATTCCAAAAGTTGCTGATCTGCCGTCTATTACCCCGCCGATTGCAGAGGCAAACGATCCGGATTATAAGCCTTATCGCCGTAATCCTGAAA
>JAAXUD010000824.1 GCA_013336205.1 Lentimicrobium sp.
GGCGCTGCAACCGACCTCAGCCTCGCGATCCTGGAAAGGGCATTGTTCCATGCTGAAAATGCCTATTACATCCCTGATATCAGCATCACCGGTAATGCCTACAAAACCAACCTGCCTTCCAATACGGCTTTCCGCGGTTTTGGCGGACCTCAGGGCATGGCCGTTATTGAAAATGCGATTGACCGTATTGCCAGGTTCCTGAAAAAGGATCCGGCAGCTATCAGGAAACTCAACTTTTATGGTTTTGAAAAGGCAAACCAGACCCCTTACGGAAAGATTATCGAAAACAACCGCCTTCATTTGCTGTTTGACCGGTTGATGGTTTCATCCGGCTATGCTGAAAGAAGAAGAGATATTGACGCCTTTAACATTCAAAATCAATATGTGAAGCGGGGGCTGGCCATGACACCGGTTAAATTCGGAATCTCATTCACCACTTCATTTCTCAACCAGGCCGGGGCTTTGGTGAATATTTACAGAGATGGCACCCTACAGGTGAATCACGGTGGTACCGAAATGGGACAAGGTCTGCATGTTAAAATATTGGGCATTGCTTCAGCTGAGTTTGGCATCTCACCTGAGTATATCAAAATCAGTTCAACGAACACCTCAAAAGTTCCCAACTCATCAGCAACGGCTGCTTCATCGGGAAGTGACCTGAACGGAATGGCCGTTAAAAATGCCATTGATACACTGAAAAGCCGCCTCAACAGCTTGGCAATTGCCCAACTTGAAAAGGCAGGGGTGAGTGACCCAAGGCATAGTCAGTTGGTTTTTCAGGACAATCATGTTTTCGTAGAGGATTCACCTGAAATACAGATATCTTTTGTCAGCCTGATTCAGGCAGCTTATTTCGCGCAGGTAAGCCTGAGTGCGACAGGCTTCTATAAAACGCCGGGCATTCATTTCAACCGTGAAACCGGAAAAGGAAATCCATTTTACTACTTTGCCTATGGAATGGCAGTTTCAGAAGTTCAGGTGGATGTATTCACCGGAGAATACAAATTGTTGAGGACAGATATATTGCACGATGTGGGTGATTCGCTCAACGAGGAAATTGACATTGGCCAGGTAGAAGGTGGATTTATTCAGGGTGTTGGCTGGGTAACTACCGAAGAAATAAAGTGGGACCACAAAGGTCGCTTACTTACGCATTCACCGGATACCTATAAAATTCCCACGATAAATGAAATCCCGGACATATTTAACGTTGACCTCCTGCGCGATTATCCCAATGAAGGCACCATCCGTAAAAGTAAAGCGGTGGGAGAACCTCCGTTTATGCTGGCATTCTCGGTATGGCTGGCGATCAAAAATGCAATCTCAGCCGTGGGCAATCACGAATTTGAACCGGATTTCTCATTACCGGCAACCGCGGAGGTGGTCCTGCTAAGCATTGAAGAAATAAAAAAGAAAATAGAACAGAAATAAATTATTCATGAGTTGGGACACGATTTATCGTGTCCCAACAAAAAAAAGGGCCGTGTGCGTCTTATCATCTGACCTGTCTGCCTGGCAAACAGGCAGGTGCCTGCCTCTAAAAGAAAAACATGTAAAGACTCGATACATCGCATCTCATGTAAAGACGCGATGCTTCGCGTCTCATAAATAATAAAAAAAATGAAAGAACTTTTTGAAAAAATCAATGCCCTTTCCCACAAATACCGGGACTACACGGCTCAAAACCTCTCAAAACTGGTGCAGATCAAATCGACCAGTATGTATGAAAAGGAAGTTCAGCTGGAACTGAAACGCCAGATGGAAGAAGCCGGTTTTGATGAAGTACGCATCGACGGGCTGGGCAATGTGATAGGCCGGATCGGCAATGGTAAAAGAATTTTAGCCATCGACGGACATATGGATACTGTGGATGTGGGTAATCCGGC
>JAAXUD010000825.1 GCA_013336205.1 Lentimicrobium sp.
TCATAATAAATTTTTTAGGATTTTGCCCCTTGTGTTGTTGTTTATTATTTTACCCGCCCTAAAGGACGGGCCTATTGAAAATAGAAATAGTAATTTGAACAGTTTCTCTGATCTTATGAAAAAATATTTCACATTTTTATTGGTAATTTCCGCCATATCCCTGTTTGCACAGGATAGGGTTACCGGCCATTCATTTGCTACCCGTTCCGAAGTGATCGGGCAAAATGGTATGGTGGCAAGCAGTCACCCACTGGCCACTCAGATTGGCCTGGACATCCTGAAAAAGGGCGGAACAGCGGTTGATGCGGCCATAGCGGTTAATGCAGCCCTGGGATTGATGGAGCCTACCGGCAGTGGCGTGGGAGGTGACCTGTTTGCCATTGTATGGGATGCAAAAACCGGCAGGCTTTATGGCTTAAATGCATCGGGGCGTTCACCGGCTTCACTTTCGCTGGCTTATTTCAGGGAGCAGAAACTCGATAAAATTCCTTCCTTCGGACCGTTGCCGGTTAGTGTGCCTGGTTGTGTGGATGGCTGGTTTGAGTTGCACAAACGTTTTGGTAAACTCCCGATGGCCGAAATTTTAATGCCGGCCATTGATTATGCGGAAAAGGGTTTTCCGGTAACCGAACTGGTTGCTTACTATCTGGGGCGTTCTGTTCCCAATCTTGGAGGCCGCTTTCCCAATGTTATGGAGACTTATACCCTGGATGGAAAAACGGTTCCTGTAAAGGGTGATATTTTCCGAAATACAGCCCTGGCCGGTACATACAGACAACTCATTGCCGGTGGTCGTGATGCCTTTTACAAGGGAGATATTGCCAGAATCATAGCTGATTTTATGAAAGAACAGGGTGGATTTCTCTCTTACGAGGATCTGGCTACACACCATTCGGAATGGGTGGAACCTGTTTCGGTGAATTACCGCGGTTTTGAAGTGTGGGAGCTTCCACCAAACGGCCAGGGCATTGCCGCACTTCAGATGCTCAACATTCTCGAAGGGTATGATTTTTCTCAAATTCCTTATGGTTCGGCCAGGCATATTCATCTTTTTGCAGAAGCCAAGAAACTGGCCTTTGAAGACCGGGCCAGGTATTATGCTGATATGGAATTTGCAAAAGTGCCTGTGAATGAATTGATTTCAGAGTCTTATGCGGCTGAACGCAGAAAGCTGATCAATGATAATAAGGCCGGGGTTTTTGAAGCCGGAGATCCTATGGAAGGTGGTACCATCTACCTGACTGTGGCTGATAAGGAGGGAAATATGGTTTCATTGATTCAAAGTAATTACCGTGGTCTGGGCTCCGGCATGGTGCCTCCGGGACTTGGCTTTATGCTGCAGGACCGCGGTGAACTCTTCAGCCTCGAAGTTGGGCATCCCAACGTTTATGAACCCGGGAAACGACCCTTTCACACCATAATCCCTTGTTTTATAACCAGAAACGGATTGCCTTTTGTCAGTTTTGGCGTGATGGGCGGTGATTTTCAGCCAATGGGGCATGTGCAGATTGTAATGAACCTGGTCGATTTCGGGATGAACCTCCAGGAAGCCGGGGATGCACCGCGCATCAGCCATAGCGGTTCAACCGAACCAACCGGTGGGAAAAATGCCGGTAAAGGTGAAATACAACTGGAAAGTGGTTTTGATTATGAAGTAATCCGCGAACTGATGAACATGGGTCACAAGGTTGGCTGGTCGTTTGGGGATTATGGTGGTTATCAGGCCATTATGTACGACACGGTCAGGAAAGTTTATTTTGGGGCTTCCGAATCAAGAAAAGACGGACAAGCCTCCGGGTACTGATTTGATTGAAATGATTTTTTCAGTATATCAAAAAGGCGACAAGGCGACAAGGAGAAAGGGGGACAAGGAGATACGAATGCA
>JAAXUD010000276.1 GCA_013336205.1 Lentimicrobium sp.
ATTGTACCGAGCAGGTAGTCCTGCATATCGGGTATCACCTTAATTACCACGTTGGTGTCTTCAACTTCGGTAATAATCTGTTCGATGGTCTTGACCTCCGAACGCTCTATGGCAATAATGACTTCCTCCACGTTGTGCTCCTTTATAATGTTCTTTAAATCATTGATATGCCCCAGGTGTTTAAGGAATTTTTTAAGCTTGTAGTCATTATAAGGTACCGCATTTACAAAACCGACGAAACGGTTGCCACTCGATTTTTCCTGATTTTCAATCTCGTTGTAAATAGAAATGGCATTTCCATTGCTGCCGACAACAATGGTATTAAAACCGATAATTTTATGATGAATACGATAAGCAGTGATGGAAGTGAGGATAAGTCTGAAGAGGTAAGTAGGAATAAAATGCAGGGCAAAAAGCACCATCAGTGATTCATAATAGTTCTTGTAAGAAACAATAGTATCGTCAAGAATTAATACGAAAAACAGGATAATTACACCTATAAGCGTGATGAGCAGGGTTTGTCCGAGTTCTTTCAGCCTTGCTTTGCGATAAATGCGGCGGTACGTGCCCATCATTATATACAGGCATAGCCAGAAAACCGGAATAAGGAACAGCCCGTATATTAAATTGGTATCCTTATAGATAACTTCCGGATAATCAAATACATTGGGGTCAACAGATAATTTTCTGTAAACGAAAAATGCCCCCCAGGCCAGGAAGGCTGAAATCAGATCTGCTACAACATACTTTGCTACTTGTAAAGTTTTATTCATTTCTAAATCTTAAAAATGCACAAGTTTCAGGTTGTCAAGATAAATTAAGGCGTCTTCAGTTCCCTCTTTCTGGGTTCCGAAGAAAATCTGAAAATCATAGGCACTCGGAGTATCGTATTTTGGAACAGTGAGGTTAACATAAACTTTGTTCCAATCGTCGGTTTTATTCAGGATTAACAATGGCCTTTGCACCCTGATGCCGGAAGCAGTATAAAATACGCCAACCACCAGTTCATGGTTTATCTTATAATTCATTTCCAGAAAAATTGAAGCACCATTGCCCGGGAAGTCAAATTTTTCGGTTGAAACAGCTTCAAAGACGTCGGTATTCTCAGTCATAGTAATAAAGGCTGAATATGAATTAAGTTCGCCCGGCTGACTAAAAACCAGTTCAGGATTGTTGATTTTGTCAATGCCTACCGTGCTTTTTGAAGTGGTATCGAGTGTTACTCCGGAAAAGTTAAAATCTTCGAGCCAGGGAAAAGTGACATTCGTTTTATAGGTAGTTACTACATCAGATACATTGATAACGCTATCCTTAACAAGTGTGATGCTTCTTTTTATATCGGAATAAAACGGATAAATGCTGCGGGTATTTGCAATGCCATTGAGTTTGATACCTGGCCTGATCGTAATGTTTTGTAATCCTTCTCTCAGAATGGGAACAGTTGCCGGTAGTTCGAATGCCCCGATAAGGGTTTCATCTACATACACCCAGGCATCGGTGATGCGTTGTGATGAAGTGCCCTGATCATAGGAAGTGGTTAGTCCAATCTGATCAATGTAGAGGTAGGAAGGAACCAGATCGGCATCATTCTTCTTACAACCACTTGTAATAGTGATGATTAGTATAAGGAAAAATGAAACTTTACTTAACGCTGTACAAATCCTCATAGACTAAACCTTTACACGCACCTGCTTTAAAGTAAAATCAACGCATTGCATGGCTTTTTATTGCTAAAAAAATCATGTAAATGATAAAAAAAATATAAATTTTTCGGAAGTGGCTGAATCAGGCAAGGTTAGCTGCCTGATTCATTTTATCAATAATCCGGTAGGCAAGGTCAAGTGCTGCATAACCATCATTGATGGTTACAGATGGAACCGTATTATTTATTATAGCATCGGCGAAACTCTCCAATTCAGTTTGTATGGCATTGATCGGGATAATCTCCGGTTTGTCAAACAGGATTTGTTTGGGTTGCTTTCCGGGGCCAAGATCAAGAATCATAGCCAATGGATCAGCCGAGTCAGGGTCAACATTGCGCATCCGGATGATTTCAGATGTTTTGTCGAGAAAGTCAACCGATATATAAGCATCGCGCTGGAAAAAGCGGGACTTACGCATATTTTTCATTGAAATGCGACTGGCGGTCAGATTAGCTACGCAACCATTGGCAAATTCAACGCGGGCGTTGGCTATATCGGGTGTATCGCTGACTACAGAAACTCCGCTTGCGCTGATTTTCCTGATTTCAGACTTTACCACACTCAATACAATATCCAGGTCATGGATCATAAGATCGAGGATAACAGGAACATCGGTGCCGCGCGGGTTAAACTGCGCCAGGCGGTGGGTTTCGATAAACATCGGATTTTCGATATAGGGAGCCGCTGCTATAAAAGCCGGATTAAACCGTTCCACATGTCCTACCTGTACCTTTACTCCGGCTTCGCTGGCAAGTTTTATCAGGTCGAGGGCTTGCTGAGGTGTGGTTACCACCGGTTTCTCGATAAAAACATGCCTGAATTTCCTCAGAGAACGGGAGGCGCAGTCGAAATGAGAAAGGGTAGGGGTAACTATATCTACAACATCAACTTCATCAATCAACTCATCAATGCTTTCAAAACGTCTGATTTCAAGATCTTTTTCGACTTTTTTTGCATTGTCTGCATCGGCGTCATAGAAGCCAACAAGTTGATATTTAGAGATTTGTTTAATACACTTGATGTGGATTTTTCCGAGATGGCCTGCGCCAAGAACGCCTATTCTGAGCATATTGAGTAAATTGATCGATGGTTGGTTATTAAAACTTTGCGAAATTACTAATTTAGCCACAAAAATGGAAACATTCGTTCTGCTACATGACTGAGAATAAATATGCTGATACTTTCCGCCACAAAGGTTTGAGAAAGAAGCTGGTAGAGAGTATCCGCCTGAAAGGGATCAGGGATGAAAATGTATTGAAAGCGATTGAAGCCGTGCCCCGTCATCTTTTTTTCGACTCCGGATTCCTGGAATTTGCATATGAAGACAAAGCATTCCCGATTGGGGCAGGACAAACCATCTCCCAACCATACACGGTTGCCTTTCAAACAGAACTGTTGCAAATAAAACGGGGTGACAAAGTGCTTGAAATTGGCACAGGCTCTGGTTATCAGGCCAGTATCCTTTATCAGATGGGAGCTAAGGTGTTTTCAATCGAGCGGCAGCGTTTGCTTTTTACCAAAGCAAAGGAGCAACTCCCCCAAATGGGCTTTGCCATTAAAACCTTTTTTGGTGACGGATATAAAGGTTTGCCTGCCTTTGCGCCTTTTGATAAAATCATAGTTACAGCCGGTGCTCCTTATGTACCGGAAGCACTCACAAACCAACTGAAGCCGGGTGGAATACTTGTAATTCCGCTCGATGAGGGCGATTCACAATTAATGACCAGTATTCGGAAACTTCCGGATTCAACTTTGATTACCACACAGCATGGACGTTTCAGGTTTGTGCCTTTGCTGGGTGATAAATCGCACGATTAAGAGAAGTGTTAACTATTCAGCGTTTACGGTAACTGTAATTTCTGAAGCTATCCGCAAGGCCGTTGTCAGTGTTTCCAGGTCAGTATAAAGATTTCCGTTTTCCCCTGATTGATGACTACGACCAACAGGCTCAAGTCTTACGGCAACACCTTTTACTGAAGGATCAATCACTGCTGCATAAACAACCGCAGGTTGTGAGGATGTTTTATACTCCGGATCGTCGGGATACAAGGTGTTAGTCCAGTGTTTGTTCCAGTCCCAGGACTGATTGATTTCAAAATAGATTCTGAATTTATTGCTTATTTCATTGTCAGCGCGGGTTGCCAGCGTGAAATCGGACTTGGGCGTGGCACCAGTGTAAGCATCAGGTACTTCGAATCCTTTTTTTGGCATATAATTGCCCAGGTCGTTTTTAATATTCCGCTTGTGCGACCAGTAAGGCAAGGCTGCTACCCTTATAATTTCACCTTCCTGCCATTTTCCTGTGGATTTATCGCCAAAAGCAAAAACGCCTTTTGCTATTGATTTTGCTACATACAAAGTCTGAATGTAATTACCATCAAGATCTTCAATCCAGATGGCCATTAAAGGGTGGTTGTGCTCCGGACCTTTTCTGAATTCAATGGTAAGGCTTGTGCCCATGCCTTGAATATTGGTTGTAATGGTATCAAATAAAACAGATTCATTTTTCTGTTTCTTTCCCTGGGCAAAAGAGTTGTTGCTGTTTATAAGAATGAACAACAAGGCGATAGTCGGGATGGTGAAATACCGGCCGGCTGAAAATACATTTTTCATATTTTTTTTGCTTTACAGTTCAATAATAATGCCAATAGTAGGCAATACAGTGCCTGAAGTATTTTCAATTTCCTTTAAATTGTAATACAAAGATTCAGGCGATGAGGGGTTGTCATTATCGATTGTCAGATTTGGAGCACCTGCCTGCTTAAAGTTATACAGATTCTGAATATCCACATACAGGTTGAGTGACCATTTATCGAAGAAATATTGTTTGTCGATTCTTACATCCAGCTGATGGAAGTTTCCGATACGCAATGTATTGAATTGGCTGTAATCAAGATATCCCTGCTGCCTGACATCCCAGGCTGTTTTTAGAGAGGAGCGCACCATATCCCAGGGTGAATAAGGAGAACCACCAACAAACCGCCAACGGGCTCCAAAGGTCCAGTTTCTTTTAAATTCGCGGGAGAGGGTAACGTTTAACAGGTGGCGGTTATCCCAGGCAGAAGGAATATATACATCCTTATTGTCAATAAACTCACTTCTTACGTAAGTGTATGATAAGATGATGTTGTATTTTTCCATGAAGCGTTCGCGAACATAGGCTTCA
>JAAXUD010000826.1 GCA_013336205.1 Lentimicrobium sp.
CCCTTTTTGCCCAGGGAAATGAAGCGCTTAAAGTAATGACCTGGAACATCAGGCTCGACACGCCGGATGATGGGCTAAACCAATGGACGTACCGTAAAGATGGGCTTTGTGAAGAGATTTTAAAAAGGAACCCGGATGTTTTGGGCGTGCAGGAAGCCAAATACAATCAGATGAAGGATATGCGGAAACGCCTAAAGGGCTATAAAAGCATTGGAGTTGGTCGCGATGATGGTAAAAGAGAAGGTGAATTCAGTGCCATTTATTTTAAAAAAAACAAACTGAAACCCGTCAGATCCGGAACCTTCTGGCTGTCTGAAACGCCTGATATTCCCGGAAGCCGCGGCTGGGATGCTGCCTGCAACCGGGTAGTAACCTGGGCTGAGTTTATTCATAAGCCCACTGGAAAACATTTCATTGCCCTGAACACGCATTTTGATCATATGGGTGAGTTGGCTCGGGTAGAAAGCGCCCGGCTGATAATCAGAAAAATTGGTGAAATTGCTGATCACATCCCGGTAATATTAACCGGCGATTTTAATGTAACCAGTAAACACAAGGCTTACAGGATTCTAACCTTTTCAGAAAATGAATATGTGCTTTCTGACACACGGGTGAGAGCCGAAGCCAGAATTGACGGACCTGAATATTCATTTGTTGGATTTGACCCAGCTTTTGATGCCACCGAATTGATTGATTTTATTCTGGTTACCTGGGATTGGGAGGTAATCGGTAACAGTATATGGGACTTCAGAACAACCGGCAAATACTTTTCTGACCACCTGCCGGTAATAACAGAACTTAAATTTAAGTAAACAAAAGTTTTATTTAACCATTTTTATTTTATGAAAAAGAGATTTTTACTCGCAAGCATCGTTTTTGCATTTTTGTACCTGTCTCCTACTGTTAAAGCCCAGTTCTCAGTATTATTTGTTAACGACAACAGCGTCTTCTATCCAAATACTGAGACTGTACTGGATAATCTTCAGCAGATATCGGCAACAGATTATTTTAATTCGGTTGACAGCCTTCGTGGACCGACCTATGCTGAAATGTATCCTTATGATCTTATTATCTGGTACACTTCAACCGATGGATTGGACAGATATTTCTGGAGCGGAACAGATAGCGACAATGAAGACCTGAAGCTTTACATGCAGGATGGAGGTATGCTTTGGGTAATGGGGAACGATTTTTTGTACGACAGATACGGTGCGGCCCCTGTCGACTTTGTTTCGGGAGATTTCCCCTTGGATTACCTTGGAATTCAGCAATATGCGGCTCAGTCGTATGGAGATGATGGAAATTCAGGCCTACCAATGCTTACACTTGAAGAGAATAATTTAATAAATGAAATCCCGGATACACTTCAGTGGATTTATGAAACACTTTGGTGGGCAGATGGTTGTATTCCTGAAACCGGAGTAACCCCATTTTATCGTATGGGACCTGATAGTTACATTTTATCCTCTTACTTTTCAGCTTTTGCCAGCGAACAGGACAGATGGATGGGAACTACAGTTACCCTGCTTTTCGATCCGGCGCTGATTGATACAGATGAAAACAGAATTTCGCTGTTTGAAGGTATTATAGACTATTTCACCGCTCACATTATTGACAAAGTAGTTGCACTGGAAGCGCCAGTAAATCAACTCAGGATTTTCCCAAATCCTTCAAAGGATTTAATTAACATTGGCATTGTAAACAGCCATCAGACACTGGCAATCGAAATCTCAATCTTTGATTTTACGGGAAGGGAAGTTCTTTCACAAAAAATGGAAACAAGCGGAAATCCCCTTGATATAAGTATTCTTGACAAAGGCATTTATATGGTAAAAGCCTTCAATGGTCAGCAAATATATGCCGGAAAATTTATAAAGGAATA
>JAAXUD010000277.1 GCA_013336205.1 Lentimicrobium sp.
TAAAGCTGCTTCAATAAAAAATAATGATGGCAAGGTTATTCGTTTATTTGGCACACATACTGATATTACGGAGAGCAAACTATCCGAAGCCATATTTAAGGACATTGTTGAAAAAAATCCGATGTCAATTCAGATTCTGGATATGGAAGGTTATCCGATTCAGATAAATCCGGCGCATACCAAACTTTTTGGGGTAGAACTTCCTTCCGGCTATTCAGTCTTAAAAGATCCTCAGTTATTATCGCTCGGATTTGACAAATTGTTTGATCGGATAAAAAAAGGAGAAGTTGTTTACTTCCCTGATTCATATTACAATGTTCATGATGTTGACCCATCATTCCCTGATTCTCCGGTATGGGTTAAAGCGCTGGGCTTCACACTAAATGATATTAGTGGCAACCCCAATAAAATCGTTTTAATGCATGAAAACATTACTGAACGCAAAAATGCTGAAGCATTGTTAAATGATATTATAGAAAAAAACCCAATGTCAATTCAGATAGTTGATAAAGAAGGCTTAACACTGGGGGGAAATCCTGCATATATTCAGCTGTTTGGAACACTTCCACCTGCTGAATTCTCAATTTTCCATGATTTACTAAGTAAAAGCCCTGAATTAGGGAATTTAATTTCCCGTGTTAAAAATGGGGAGATCGTGCATTTGCCTGATATCTATTTCAATGCACATGATACTGTTGCAGAAGCACCGGATATTCCACTCTGGATACGCGCATTGATATTCCCATTAAAAGACAGTGGAGGTAAGCCGGAACGCTTTGTTTTTATGCACGAAAACATCACAGAGAGTAAGATTGCGGAACAGGAATTAATTAAAGCCAAGGAACATGCTGAAGAAAGTGACAGGCTTAAATCGGCATTCCTGGCAAATATGAGTCATGAAATCAGAACGCCGATGAATGGAATTCTGGGCTTTGCCGAATTGTTGAAGAACCAGGAATTAACAGGTGAAGAACAGCTGGAATATATCAAAATCATTGAGAAAAGTGGCGACAGAATGCTCAACATCATCAACGACATTGTTGACATTTCAAAAATAGAAGCTGGTCTGATGAACATGAATGTCAGTGACACGAATATCAACGAGAAAATCGAATTCATATATACCTTCTTTAAACCCCAGGTTGAAGAGAAAGGGATGCAGTTTGTTCAGAATATTACTTTGCCTGCGCAGGAAGCCATAGTTAAAACAGACAGTGAAAAAGTCTATTCAATTCTTACCAATCTTGTTAAAAATGCCATAAAATATACCAAAAGGGGCAAAATAGAATTTGGCTATACAAAAAAAGGAGAAACCCTTGAATTTTATGTAAAAGACACAGGAATAGGAATTCCCAAAGACAGACAGTCAGCCATTTTTGAACGTTTTATCCAGGCTGATGTGACCGATAAAATGGCACTTCAAGGTGCGGGATTGGGGTTGTCAATCTCAAAAGCGTATGTGGAGATGCTCGGAGGCGAAATCAGGGTAGAAAGTGAAGAAGGCATTGGCTCTACATTCTATTTCACATTACCTTACAATGTTAAACCTGAAGAAGATAAAGTCATTGGGACAGATGTTACAATAAATGACGAAAAGAATCAGCTTAAGCCCGAAGTATCGGGACTGAAAATACTAATTGCCGAAGACGATGAGACATCGGAAAAGCTGATATCAATAATCGTCAAAGGGTTTAGCAATGATATTAAAGAAGCCAGAACCGGCAATGAAGCCGTTGAAATTTGCCGCAACAATCCTGACATAAATTTAATTCTGATGGATATCCAAATGCCTGAAATCAGCGGATATGAAGCAACCCGGCAGATCAGGCAATTCAACAAGGATGTGGTTATCATTGCACAAACAGCTTATGGACTTTCCGGCGACAGAGAAAAGGCTATTGAAGCCGGTTGCAACGATTATATTTCGAAACCCATTAACAGAGCTGAATTGAAAGCACTAATTTTAAAATATTTTGGGTAATGAAACAACCAGAAAACGAAAATTAAACGACAGAAAATAGAACATATGGTCATTAGCTTCGCAGGTCCTCGGCTGGCGGATTCCATATGACCTTAAAAAAAACACTTGCGAAGCAAGCATTAATTCCACTGAAAATAAGCAATGAATAAAAAATTATATAAGTATGAGAACTGCACTTATAGAATTAATCGACTTTGAAAAAGTGGAGACACTGCTTGAAGGGTTCAACAAATCAACAGGGTTTGTAACGGCTATACTAGACCTTGAAGGAAATGTTCTGTCTAAATCGGGGTGGAGGCAAATATGTACTGAATTTCATCGTATCAATCCTGAAACCTGTAAAAACTGTACAATCAGCGATACAGAATTAGCCGGCAAATTAGCCGGAGGTGAAAAATATCATTTCTACAAATGTTTAAACGGTTTGGTTGATGTGGCTGTACCTGTTGTAATCAATGGGGAACATATTGCCAACCTGTTTTCCGGACAATTCTTTTTTGAAGAACCCAATCGTATGTTTTTTAAAACGCAGGCCGAAAAGTATGGGTTTAATGAAAAAGAATACCTTGAAGCTCTCGAAAAGGTACCTGTTGTTTCACAAGAAAAAGTTAAGGTAGCAATGGATTTTTTGTTGAACATGACCCAGCTAATCAGCGAAACGATATTTCAGAAAATGGAGCAAACGGAGCTGATTAAGGCGCTCAAGGAAAGCGAAGATCGATTTCAGCTTTTATTTAACAAAGCGCCGCTTGGCTATCAATCGCTCGATTTTGATGGAAATTTCATTGATGTAAACCAACAGTGGCTCGACACCCTGGGCTACGAACGCGAAGAAGTGATTGGCAAGTGGTTTGGCGATTTTTTGACACCCGTTAACCAGGATGGTTTTCGGGAACGTTTCCCCATTTTTAAAGCACAAGGTTATATTCACAGTGAGTTTGAAATGGTGCATAAAGCTGGTTCCATCTTATTTATCTCTTTCGATGGGAAAATTGGAACCGATGAAGATGGTAATTTTAAGCAGACGCACTGCATTTTGCAGGATGTTACCGAAAAGAAACGGGCAGAAGAGATGTTGCGTGAAAGCGAAGAGCGTTACAGATTACTGGCAGATAATTTACCCGATATCATTTATTCTCTAAATGGGGAGGGGAATATTGTTGCCATAAACAGCTCCGCATTCGAACGCTACGGGTACACCGAAAAAGATGCCCGGGGTGCCCCATTCCTAAGTTTTGTTTATCCCAAAGACCGGGATACAGTTCTAAACTCTTTTTATCAGGCACTACAGGAGCAACGCAACTTCACACAAGGTCTTCAATTTCGCATTGCAGCAAAAAACGGCGAAGTATTTTGGTTTGAACTCAATTCAAAAGCACGTTTCGATAGCAATGGGACATATTTAGGCGAAGATGGCATTTTACGCGACATAACCGATCGCAAAAAAGCTGAAGAAGCACTCATTCAAAGTGAAATACGGTTTAAAATTTTATTCGACGATGCTCCCGATGCCATGTTATTGGCCGATCCTGAAACAGGCAAAATTATTGATGTCAACAATAATGCATGCAGGTTATTTAAAAGACAGAAGCACGAACTTATTGGCTTATTCCAATACGAACTTCACCCTAACCAAAATGAAGATTATTCGAAAAGTACATTCAAAACACATTTCGAAAACACAAGACAAGTAGTAAATAGTGAACCAATTGAAAATAAAATTCGCTGCTCCGATGGCACCGAAATACCTGTCGAAATTGTAGGACAAGCCATACTCCTGGATAGTAAATCACTTATGCTGGGTACTTTTAGAGATATCACAGAACGTAAACAGGCAGAAAAAGCCCTCAAGGAAAGTGAACTTACATTCAGAAAACTTTTCGAAGAGTCATCAGATGCCATTCTGCTTATGGATGAGAATGGAGTCTTTGTTGAGTGTAACCAGGCTGCTTTGGATCTTTTAAAAATGACACGAGAACAATTTCTGTTCCTTTCACCCGTCAATATTTCGCCTGAATTTCAACCGAATGGAGCTGCATCAAAAGAATATGCTATCGGAATGATTGACCTTGCCTATAAAAAAGGACTACATCGTTTCGATTGGACTCATCTTGATTCTGAAGGAAGTGAGTTTATTGTTGACATTTCACTTATGCCGGTTGTTCTAAAAGGGAAGACAATGCTTCACATAACCTGGCGCAACATCACCGAACGCATTCGAGCTGAGGAGGCACTGCGTGAAAGCGAAGAGAAATTCAGGGACATGGCCAACCTTTTGCCGCAGGTAATTTTTGAATCCGACAGTAATGGAAACCTGACCTATTTGAATAACAATGCTTTTAAAATATTTGGCTATCCTGAAGACTATCCGGTACTGGGCAAAAGTTCACTTGATTTTTATACACCCGAAAGCCGGCTTAAGGCAATTGAGAATCTCAGGAAAAAATTAGCCGGAAATCAGATAGGAGGAAGCAATGAGTATGAAATGATCAGGAAAGATGGCTCAACTTTTCCGGTTTTAGTGTATTCAAATCTGATCATAAAAGATGGCAAATTTATTGGGCTGAGAGGTATTATTGTCAATATTACTGAATTAAAACAAATTGAACAGGAATTGACAAAAGCAAAAGAACATGCCGAAGAAAGTGACCGGCTTAAATCGGCTTTCCTGGCAAACATGAGCCATGAAATCAGAACCCCCATGAATGGAATTCTGGGCTTTGCCGAATTGTTAAAGAACCAGGAATTAACAGGTGATGAGCAGCTGAAATATATCAAAATCATTGAGAAAAGTGGCGACAGAATGCTCAACATCATCAACGACATTGTTGACATTTCAAAAATAGAAGCTGGTCTGATGAACATGAATGTCAGTGACACG
>JAAXUD010000278.1 GCA_013336205.1 Lentimicrobium sp.
GTGAATGTGGTGATCTCCAGCGAATACATTCAAACTCCGTAGCCTCAGGATAGGAAGCTTGTTCTCTTCGCTGACCAATGGCCTGATTTCTTTTTCCGGTAATATTTCTGATAAATACATGGCTTTATTTCAGGTTGGTTCTTGAATATTTCTTGGCCAGGTAACGGGCGCCAAGGCTTATTGACAGTATGATTACTGTAAGAATTACAGCGGACGCAAAGGCTCTTCCCCTTACTTCCGGTATGGGTGATCCGAGTTGAAAAAATATAGCCAGCGGCAGGGTGGCGGCTGGTTCGTCCAGGTTTACCGGAACATTGTCGGTGTAACCGGCAGTAAAAAGCACCGAAGCCGCATCGCCTATTCCCCGGCCGAACGATAGAAGAATCGCCGTTATAAAACCGGAAAATCCCTGCTTGAACATAACTCTGAAAGCCGTTTCTGTGCGGGTAGATCCAAGTGCCAGGGTGGCTTCATGCAGCCCTTTCGGGATAGTGCTCAGTACTTCATCGAAGGTTCGAACCATTATGGGTGAGATGAGCAGCGCTACTGTAATAATACCGGCCAGAAGAGAGGCATTCATTCCAAAAAACAGCATCAGCGCAAAGCCAAAAGCCCCGTATACAATAGAAGGGATTCCCCACAGCGCATCCAGAAAATAACGGATGGTGTTTTGCGTCTTTTTATACCTGATCAATTGAACATTAATATAAAGTGCGGCAGGCATACCGATAAAGATGGCAATTAGTGTTGCGCCAAAAGCGATATAAACCGATCCCATAATGGCATTCAGAACACCACCCTCACCTCCGTAATAATATCCACCCTGCGGAGTTTTCAGAATCATATCCAGGTTCAGGGCGTTAAACCCTTTTACAAATATTACCAGGATGATAAATGCCAGCACCGCAATCAATGAGTAAGTCATGAAGGCTGACAGGAAAATGAAGAATCTCTCTTCCAGTATTTTAATTCTCCTCATTGTCTTTTGGTTTTATGGATTAAATACCTGAAGATGAGGTTGAAAACAAGGATTATTGCCAATAACAGGAAAGCAGCAAACATAAGCGCAGCATCATACATTGGTATTGAAAGCATCTCACCGTAATTGTTTGCGATAAGTGCAGGAAGGGGATAAGCTGCCTCAAAAGGATTCCCCGATACTTTAATCACATTCCCCACTACCATCATCACCGCGATGGTTTCGCCAAATGCCTTGGCGATTCCTAAACCATAGGCAGATATAATGCCGGGGTAATTCCCCCTGATAACTACATGCTTTACCGATTCCCATTGGGTTGCGCCCATCGAAAGAGAAGCTTCCCTTAAGCCGGCCGGCACGGTTTTAAAAACCTCGATAAGCATATTAAGTATGTACGGAATGCACATAACTGCCAGCACTATGCCGCCTGAAAGAACAGAATAACCTGAACTTGTTGTATTAAACGCCGGTGCAATGTAATCTGAGACCAGTGGGACAATGATAAGAATTCCCCAAACGCCATAGATTACGGAAGGAAGACCAGCCAGTACATCTATTACAGGATGCATGATTTTAATCAGTCTCCTTGATGAGAATTGTGTGAGGTAAATTGCAGAAAGAAGGCAGACTGGCAGCGTAAAAAGAAATGACAGCAAGGTTACATAGAGAGAGCCGGAAATAAAGGGCCAGAATCCGAATTCACCTCTGGAGGGTGCCCATTTGGAAGAGAAGAAAAGGCTCAGAAAAGACTGTTGTTCGAACAAGGGGGCTGCTTTCATGTACAATCCGGTTCCGATTATCAATGGAAGCAACAGAATGGTTACCAGGGCGGTAACCATCCATATTCCGGTAATTTTATCGAACAGCTGCCTGCGGATTTGCATGGGATTACTTGAGTTTTTCCAGGTATAATTCAATTTTTTTCTGATCGATAGGCACATAGCCTGCTTCGGTTACAAATTGCTGACCATCAGTAAGGCACCAACGAATAAAATCCAGCGTCGCTTTCTTCTGAGGTTTGCCTTTTGAGACAAAATAGAGCTCCCGTGATGGCGGTGAGGGATAAACGCCATCGGCTATCGCTTTAAGCACCAGTTTAAAATTGTCATAGAAGTTTTCTTCAGGGTCCAGGATGCCATTCCCATTGATATCAATTGGTGCGACTTCAATGCCGGGGCGTTTCATCCCGGTTTTTATATCATAAGCGTAGGCGGTGTTGTTAAATCCTATACTGAACTTGTCTTTTGCTACAGCATCAGCCAGACCCGGATCACCGTATATACCAATACCGGCCAGATTTTCCTGTTTGCCTCCCATATATTTAGCCCAGGTTTCAGCAGCACCACAAGCATCGGAGCGGGTATAAACAACCACTTTCCCTTTTTCAGGAACCTTGAGTACTTCACTCCAGTTTTTAGTTGTTCCATCAATAAATAGTGCGGTGAAGTTTTCCCTGGTAAGTCCTCTCTTTTTAATTGTTTCCAGAAATGGGTTTTGATCACTGATAGTCGGAACCACAGCATCAATTGTGAGTCCTACCCACCAAACGCCCTGGCTTTTCTCTTCATCCGCTATTTCTCTTGAGAACATACCCAGGTCAACCGTTTGCGCCAATGCATCGGCCATACCTTTGCCTGCGCCCCCGCCTGAAACATTAAACCTGATTTCAGGGTTTACTTTTTTGTATTCTTCAGTCCATTTAACGGCCAGTGGATAAAGGGCAAAGGCACCGGACAGACTTATGGTCTGATCTTTTTTCTTCTGCGAAGCACAGGATGAAACCAGGATCGCAGCAATAAGTGTCAGGAGCAAAAATGTTTTTTTCATAGGATTTCTTATTTTTCAGGGGCAGGAGTTTGTTTAAATAAATTTGGAGTAAGCGTTAGTTGCAGGTAAAAAAACTGGGAGAATTTGTCATTGGGCACATTCTGCAGGGTTTTAAGCGATGCTGTTGGCACGAAGAAACAGTAACCACTTTCAAGTTCGCCCCATTCGCTGAATCTGAATTTGAGAATAAGATCATTTTCAAATCCAAGTTCCTTTTCTGCTGGGGTAGATGGATTTACCTGTGCCAGGGTAAAGTAGTGGCTGGTGTTTCTGATGCTTACCTTTTTTGTGAATTTATAATCCAGCCATACATAGTAGTCGGCCAGTCCGCCTTTTTGAGTCTGGGGTGCAAAAATCCTGAAGTAGTCCATTGCACCGAAAAACCTGTGCCGGTTGCCATACAATGGATCGAATAGTTTATCAGTCCCGGTGCTGTCAATATCCCTGCTGTTTCCAGAAAGGTAACTTAAGCCAAGTCCTGGCATGAATTTTCCAATACGGTAACCTGCATCGGCATCAACCAGGAAGGCACTTATCTTGTTGCCTTGCTGATTCTTGCCGTATTGGTAATAGGCATTCCCATAGGCACTGAGGTTCTTATTCTTATATTCTCCGTAAATACCGGATGTATGTCTGAAGTTGAGTGGATTGGTAGTGTCAGTTTCGGTTATTCCTGCTGAAACATGTAGAAACGAAAGTGTGAGATTATCGTTAAATTTCCTTCCCAGCCAAAGGTAATCCAGCGATTTGATCCGGATGGATGGATAGTAATTTTCTGAATTTGCTTCTTTCATGTTATTCCAGGTGGCGCCGGCATGCAGTTTCCATCCATTGAATAGAAATTTGAACACCAACGCATCATAGGCAATGCTGTTCTGATTCCAGTTGCGGTCGCCCAGCAATCGCCGGTTGTCGTAAATCAATTGTTGCCTTCCTGCTGATACACTGCCATAGTTGCCAAGGCTGAGCTCAGCAAAAGCCTCCAGCAGGCCAAGTGAAGGATTATTGCCAACACCCAGGCTCATAACTGATTGATCACCCCAGACTCTGACATCCTGTGGCGTGATTTTAATCTTCAGGAGTTTGGTTTCATAAGTAAAAGAAAGCCGTGTGCGCTGCGAAACCAGGAAAGTTGGATTGGCGCCTTCAACCGCAAGTTTCTGATACCCGTCACGCATTTCAAACCGGGTTCGAAGCTGGGCATCAATGCTGAATTGTGCTATGCCATTGGTTAAAAATAGCAGCAGAAAACAATGAATTAACGAGAGTTTGAGAAGTAATTGATTCATGCTTTAAAAGTTTAGCCGGGCAATGGTCTGAATAATCTGTACTGCCCGTCATTGTTATTGGACAATACAAAATTAGAACAGACAAAAGTCCTGGAAAACAGTCTTTAGACGTAAATCAGTTGATGCGTTTTAAAGCGAAGGGATACGCTTTTAAGCGTATTGGGGTTTGATCTATACTTCTACAATTCCCTGTCTGATGGCATACATTACAAGGCCGGCCGTGTTTTTTGAATCAGTTTTTAGCAGCAGATTCTCGCGGTGCTTATCAACTGTTCGTTTGCTGATATTGAATATATCTGCAATTTCCTGGTTGGACAGGCCCTGACAGATGCGGTAAAGTACTTCTTCTTCCCGCTCCGACAAATCACTGTTTCTTGATACCTTAGCTTTCCGGCTTATGTTTTTAACAATACCTGATAATATCTCCGGCGAAAAATAATTATTTCCTGAGACAACACACTGAATGCATTCTTCAACTTGCTGCATACCTGAATTCTTCAGAATAAATCCTCTGGCTCCGGCATCGATCATTCGTGTATAATAGTCTTCATCTGCAAACATTGACAAAGCAATAATTTTAAGATCAGGGTGCTGTGTGGTTGCGATCTTTGTTGCCTTTATGCCGTCCATTATCGGCATGCTGATGTCCATAAAGACTAATTCTGGTTCACTTTTAGCCAGTTCTGACAGGAATTCTTCCCCATCTGATGCCTGTTTCACTTCCTTGATATAGGACAGATTGCCAAGCAACAAAGCA
>JAAXUD010000279.1 GCA_013336205.1 Lentimicrobium sp.
TCCAGTGCATCCATTGCCTTGCGGGAACTGTCGAGGGAAGTAACATGTGTTGCCCCTGATGCCAGTGCATAAACAGAAAATCCACCTGTGTAACAAAAAGTATTGAGCACTTTTTTGCCTTTGGCATAATGGCCAAACAAAGCCCGGTTATCCCGCTGGTCGAGGAAAAATCCGGTTTTCTGTCCCTGCAACATGTCAATACTGAAACGGTGGCCGTTTTCAAGGATCTCAACAGATTCAGCACTTCCGAACAGAAAACCGTCACCCTGCGACTTCGCTCCTGATTTATTGAGGGCCTCCCCGCTTTTATCATAAACAGCTAACAGCTTTTTACCATACACTTCCTTCAGTGCTGCGGCAAGATCATTGCGCATAAGATACATGCCGGTGCTGTGCGCCTGAATTACAGCCACGCCGTTGTAGAAGTCGATAACGAGTCCGGGCAATCCATCTCCTTCACTGAAAACCAGTCGATAGGCATTGCTTTTCTTGTTTGAAGTGAATCCAAGATCCTGCCTCAGTTTCAGGGCTTGCTCAAGCTTAATTGCCAGAAAATTCTCACCGGGCCTGTCTGGCCCAAAGTGAAATACCTTAACGGCAATGCTGCCGGTACAAGCATGACCTGTGGCCAGATAATTTCCGGCACTATCAAACACCTCAACCACATCGCCATCTTCGGGCTTACCTTCTACTCTTTCAATTGCGCCTGAAAAAATCCAGGGATGAAAACGTTTTACCGCTTCATCGCGGCCTTTGCTGAGAATAATTCCTCCGGAAATCTGCATAGGTTGAGTTTTTGACAAATTTACGATTTAAAAGGGCATTCCCCGTATATTTGCAACAACGGTTTCTCATTTCAGAAAAAGCATTCTCAAAGCAGATGAAGAAAGTCTTTATCGCCGGGGGCGTATCTATCGACAGCATTATTTACCTGCCCGAATTTCCGGCACCCTTTCCCCAAACAATTCATGAATGCCGGTTTAATGAAACCATCGGCTCTACCGGCAGTGGCAAAGCCCTGAACCTTTGCCGGCTGGGTTTTGATGTTAACCTGCATGCAATGATCGGAAACGATAGTTATGGCCGGAAAGCCATTGAACAGCTCCAACATCCCAACATCAGTTTCAGTTACGATATCTCCCCGGATGGCACTGAACGCCATACCAACCTGATGAATGCAAACGGTGAAAGAATTTCAATTTTTACGCAAAACATCCCTGAGAATCCGGAGATCGGTTATCAGCAATTTATTCCGATGATCCGGGAGGCTGATTTTGTGGTGATCAATCTGAGCGGTTATTCAAAAAAAATACTGCCCATGGTAAAAGAGATGGGAAAGCCAGTCTGGACCGATTTACACGATTATGACGGACAAAATCCCTGGCACAGTGATTTTGTAAAATACAGCGATTACATCCTTCTGAGTTCTGACAATTTGCCGGATTACCGGCCCTTTATGATGCAAATGATGGATGAAGGCAAAGAACTGGTTGTGGTAACCCATGGTAAAAAAGGATCAACCGGCCTGGGAAAAGATGGCAAATGGATTGAAGTGGAAGCCCTTACAAATTTTGAATTGGTTGACAGCAACGGGGCCGGGGATGCTTATTTCAGTGGATTCCTGTACGGATATTCGATGGGGTATAACATTTTGAAGTGCATGCAGACAGGAAGTACCGCCGGCGCACTATGCATTAACTCCCCCCTTCTCTTTCACCCGGAACTCAGTCCTGATGCCATAGAATCATTGTGCAGAAAGCATTTCAGCAATTACTGATCCGGGATCCCGAAAAGCTTGCTCTGGCAGGCTGGAGATTATCCACTATATAACTATCGATTTTTCATAACTTTATAGCCTTAATACAACCTAATACAGTAATATTATGAAATCAAAGTCCATTATCAGAAACCTGTTTGTTTCTGCCTTAATTATACTCTCCTTTAGCTTAGCAGCGCAGCAAACAAGCCGTCAGTTCAACAGCATAAAGGTATCGGGCGACAACATCGAAATACAGGTAAGTGATGGACTATACCTGATTTCGCCGCTCAACAACAACATTGTTCATACCAGTTTCTATCCCGCAGGAAAAGAGACGAAAGACTTTTCATTTGCAGCAGCTATGAAAGCCGGCAAAGTCGATTTCACTATTGTTGAAGAAGGAAATAATATCAGTGTAAAATCAAGCGGCATCATTCTGAAAATCACAAAGGCCCCCTTCAAAATCGCTTATTATTACAACAACAAAATGCTGATTTGCGAGAACAAAGGTTTTATCGGGACTGACAGTCTGCAGATGCTAAATTTCTCTGTCGATAAAGATGAAATTTTTTATGGCGGTGGCGCCAGGGTTTTAGGGATGAACCGTCGGGGGAACAGACTTCAGCTATACAACCGCGCACACTATGGATATGAAACTCGCTCTGAATTAATGAATTATACCCTTCCGCTGTTTCTCTCTTCAAAACAATATGCAGTATTATTTGACAATGCAGGTACCGGTGTTCTAGACCTTGACAGTAAGCAAAAAAACGAGGTAAACTATGAATCGGCGAGTGGAATTCCAAATTACTATGTCATTGCCGGGAATGACTGGTATCACCTGGTAGATCAGTATACGCTGCTAACCGGACGCCAGCCTTTGCCTCCCAGGTGGGCTTTTGGCAATTTCAGCAGCCGTTTTGGGTATCATTCTCAGGCCGAAACCGAGGCAACTGTTAACAGGTTTTTTAAGGATGGGATTCCGCTTGATGCCGTTATCATTGACATTTATTGGTTCGGCAAGGAAATAAAAGGCACCATGGGCAACCTGGCGTGGTACACCGATAGTTTTCCAAAGCCCGAAAAAATGATCAAGAAATTCCAGAAGAAAGGCGTAAAAACCATACTGGTAACCGAGCCTTTTATTCTGACCACCTCCAGTCGCTGGCAGGAAGCTGTGGATAAAAAGGTACTGGCTACTGACGGCAATGGTAATCCTTATACTTATGACTTTTATTTTGGCAACACCGGCTTGATCGACCTTTATAATCCCAAAGCCAGGGAATGGTTCTGGGACATCTACAAACAATTTACCAGCCAGGGCATTGGTGGTTGGTGGGGCGATCTGGGCGAACCGGAAGTTCATCCCTCAGCATTGCAGCATATCAGTGGCTCAGCCGACGAAGTGCACAATTCCTATGGCCATGAATGGGCGCGCCTGATATATGAAGGTTACAGGAAAGACTTTCCTGAAACCAGGCCTTTTATTCTGATGCGGGCCGGATATGCAGGCTCACAACGCTATGGAATGATCCCCTGGTCAGGTGATGTAAGCCGCAGCTGGGGCGGATTGGTTCCTCAGCCTGAGATTTCGCTTCAGATGGGAATGCAGGGCCTTGCCTATATGCACTCTGACCTGGGAGGTTTTGCCGGAGGTGACAGCATCAACAATGAGCTTTATACACGCTGGTTGCAATATGGCGTATTTCAGCCAATTTACCGCCCACATGCACAGGAACAGATCCCCGCTGAACCGGTTTTTCAGAATGAGACCACCAAAGCCCGGGCAAAAAAAGCCATTGAGCTCCGCTACCGGCTGATGCCTTATATCTATAATATGGCCTTCGAAAACAATCAGACCGGAAAGCCGCTGATGATTCCGCTTTTTTTCAACGAAAGTGAAAATCAAAGTCTGATGACTTACGACAAAGCTTATATGTGGGGAGATGCATTCCTGGTTTCACCGGTAAAAGAACCAGGTCTGAAAGAACAGACAATTTACCTTCCAAAAGGGAATATCTGGACTGATTTCAATACAGGAGCCACTTATATTGGTGGAACTGAAATAACCGTACCATTAAGCATTGAGCACATTCCGGTATTTGTGAAAGGTGGATCGTTTATACCAATGACAAGAAAAGCTGAAAGCTCAGTTAACTATTCACTTGAATCATTTGATCTGCATTATTATTCCGATACTACGATACGGGAAAGTCGCTGCAAACTTTATAACGACGACGGCGAAAGCCCTTATGCCTATGAAAATGGCAACTATGAACTGTTGACTTTCTCTGCAGAAGAAACAGATAAATCTCTTTTGATCAACATTAAAAAGATATTTCCGGCCGGGGGTTCATGTAAAAGCGGGCAGGATGTCCGTCTGAAAATACACAACCTCAGTAAAAAGCCAGCCGGAATAAAAGTTGGCAATTCCTATGCAAGTCCAAAGGAATGGAGCTGGAATGCATTTGAAAAACTGCTGGAGGTATCGGTAAGCTGTAAGGATTCAGGCGAGCTAATCGAAGTAGTGAAAACGCTTTACTAATCGAATTTTACTAAATCCACGGGCCATTTTTTATTGTACCTTTGTACATTCATTTTAAAAAATAAACCAACATGAAAAAACTGATTTTCATTGCTTTAATGATTCCGTTTCTCTTCGCCTGTAACGGCAAAAAAAAGGAATTTGAATCACTTCAGTCACGGTATGACAGCCTGCTGACACTCGGTTTTACCAAAGATACAACCATTCTGGATTATCTGGAATCCTTCAATGCCATACAGGCTAACCTGGATTCAATAAAACAGGCAGAAATGCTGATTACCCAGAGCACTTCAAACGGTGGTGAACTTGAACCAGATCAGAAAGAGCAGATCAACCGCGACATAAACATGATTTATGAAATGATTCAGAAAAACAAGCAGACCATAGCTGAACTGAAATCAAAACTCAAAAAATCAAATGCAAAGGTTGCATCACTCGAGCAGATGATTGATCGTATGTCTAAACAGATAGAAGAGAAAGATGGCGAAATTGCCCAGTTGCGCGAACAGCTGGAGAAAATGAATATCGAAATTGAGATACTCAAT
>JAAXUD010000020.1 GCA_013336205.1 Lentimicrobium sp.
CATAATCCATGCCATAGGAAGACTTGAATTTCAGATCTTTCATAATCTTAAGCTCGGCATAGGCACTACCAATAAAGCGAATGCCATTTGATTGGCTGTTGTAATAATTCAACTGGGCGGCGGGATTCGCAAAATTACCGAGTCCAAGTGGACTATAGGTAGAATCGTTTATCATAGCCGGAAAAACCGGAGGTGCGATATAAGCATTATGAAAAACACCTGGAACGTCCTCGAATTTAAAGCTTGAAAGATTGGCAGAATAGCCAACTTTCAGAATTTTTGTGACATCAGATTCAAGAGAAGATCTTATGTTCAGTCGGTCATAATCATGGCCCTTAACCAGTCCCTCCTGCTGAAACCAGGTTGCCCCGAAAGTATACATACTTTTTGGAGAACCACCCATAACGCTGATGTCATGACTTTGAGTAAATGCCTGAGAACGAAGAACTTCATCATACCAATCGGTGGCATCAGGATAATCATTGGGATCTTCAGGCACAAAGGTTGAACCATTGCCTGAGGCTTCTGCCTGATAAAGGTTCTTCTCGTTGATAAGATCAATGTATTGTGTACCTTCGGTAAGGTCAAATTTATTCACTACTTTCTGAAAACCAACGTACCCGGAATAGGAGATTTTTGCTTCGCGGCTCTGGCTTCTTTTTGTTGTAACGAGAATGACACCATTGGCAGCTCTTACTCCATAAATGGCAGACGAAGAGGCATCTTTCAGGAAAGTTATACTCTCAATGTCGTTTGTTCCAAGATAGCTGATATCGCTGGTGAGCACGCCATCGACCACATATAGAGGGGAAGAACTTGATGAAACCGAACCTAGTCCACGAATGCGGATTTCAGGAGAACTTCCGGGTGAGCCATTGTTTGTTACCTGAACCCCTGCCACTTTTCCCTGCAGGGCCTGGGCCGGATTTGAAACTGCCTGATAAGCCAGATCCTTTGCTTTTACGGTGGTTATTGATCCGGTTAAGTCGAGCCGCTTTGAAGAGCCGTATCCCACAACGACAACTTCTTCGAGCATACTGGCTGATGAAGCTAGTGCAACATTTATTGTTGTTTGGCCCTGGACGGCAATTTCCTGGGTTGTCATTCCGATAAAACTGATAACCAGGGTTGCCGTTGCCGGAACATCAAGGGTGAATTTGCCATCAAGGTCGGTGGCGGCACCTGTGGTTGTTCCTTTAACCACAACAGTAACGCCTGGAAGGGTTTCGCCGGTTTCAGCACTGGTCACTTTACCGGTAACTTTTACCTGCTGGGCCATCGCCAATGGCAAAATGCCAATGGCGAAAATCAAGGTGAGTAGATGTTTTAATTTTTTCATTTGGTTGTTGGTTTGGTTTGTGCTTGATTTATTGATTTTGATCTACACTAATATGCGCAATTGGTGAAACTCTTTGATATTTTCATTTATTTGTAATAAAATTAAAATCCAGGTCCGATAAGCAACTTTTCTGATCCGTTTTCACCTGCCTGGTTAATAAATGTAAGGGTATACATTCCTGGTTTCAACGATTTTGTATTTAAAGGAATATTGACCAGGCCTGGAGAAACAACATTGTATTGTATCTTATTAATTATTCTTCCTGAAAGGTCAGTCACAATGATTTCAACTGGCCCGGCCTTATCCGGACTTAAGGAAATATTTACTTCGCCATTAACTCCAGGATTTGGGTAAATGAGAAATTTTCCTGATCCTGAATTTTCCGGAATAGTATTAGGGTCATAAACAAATCCGATGGATTCAAGCATGGGCGTAATTTCAGGATTTGCCATAAAATTATTCCAGATTAACTGGCTTCGGTAGTTTTCCATCATAACTATTATCGGACCCTGGTCAATGGCGAGATATGATGATGCCCACCAGTTTTCACGTTGGTTAAAGGCATCGTAAAATCCATAATATCCCCATGTTTTCTGTCCTAGTTGCCGGTAGAAATACTTCAATGCTGCTATGGATTCATCAGGAGTATATGGCATTGACGATAGCGCGGCAGTGGGTGTAATAGTTCCGTTATCTCTGGATGGAGTGGGTTCATGAACTTTATAGCCGTCAGGATCATCACTGGCTGTCAAACCCCAGCAATCGTATCCGTAGCCTGTATGGTTTAAGGGATTGTCAATACAATAAGCTCTGTGGATAAGTGAGTGATTCCGGTTGAGGATAAAGTAGTTGGTGAAGTTGTCTTTCATATGCCTTGGGTCAAGCCCCAGGAATGAATAATGCGCAAAGAACAAAGGTCCTCCATAGTCCCATCCGACATCAAGTTTGTACCCGTAAAAAGTACCTCCATTCCTGTAATAGGAAGAGCCGGCCCATCCGCTATTCCAATAGCTGGCAGGGATAGCATGGGTAGGTGAGGCTATTGCAAGCATATAAATAATTGATGCCTCATTCCAGCCCCTGATCTGCATATTCATCTCCCAGCCATAATTTGGTGACCAATGCCAGTAAAGGGCACCTGAATTATTTTTGGTGTACCAATCCCATTCTACAGTTTCCCAAAGTGTTGTAATTCTGCTTGCAATGTTTAATTCAGCAGGATTGTCTAGATTAAAATACTGGCGGGCAGTCAGCAGGCCCTGAACCAGAAATCCGGTTTCTACAAGATCTCCACCGTTGTCTTTTGTGCCAAAGGGAATTACTTCGCCGGTGCTGCCGTTGATCCAGTGGGGCCAAACTCCGTGGAAGCGATCAGCACTTTCGAGGAATGTCAGGATTTTTTGAATGTGGGTTATGCCCGTTTCGCGGGTTATAAAACCACGCTCGATGCCTACCAGCAAAGCCATGATGCCGAATCCTGAGCCCCCGGTGGTTACAACATCATCTGAACCATACCGTTCTCTGGCCATACCGGAAACAGGATGTGCATAATCATAGAAATAACGAAACGTATATTCCTGAACCATGCCAATTAGTTCCTCATCCGAGAAAACACGAGTTGTGGCAGATGCAGGATCAGAGAATTCCGAAGGTTCATTTGATAAATTTAATGCACGGATCTGATAAACCGCGCTAACTGCAGTCCCTATATCTCTGACCCAATCGTCATAGCTTATCGTTGAATTGTCTGTAACTGCCACAATTGAAAAAGTGGCACCCGCATCGGTTGAACACCAGATTTCATATCCATTAATATCCGTTTCAGGGTTGGCATTCCATTCTAATTTAATGTGGCTGTCGTAGCCTTCTGCAATAAGTCCGGTTGGTTTTGAAGCGGGGAGGGACGCTCCACTTCCGGCAAAGACGCGCATATCATCAACTAATAATGTATGCGGTAGGTTGTCAGTTGCATTTTGAGCAAACCCAACGGTTTTTATATTCGTAAAATCAACAGGGTCGCCTGCAGTCAGAAACAATGACATTGGCACAGAAATTTTGACCCAGGTAGTTATCGGCAGGGTTTCGGGGCTCCAGGATGCGAATGCATGTTTTGTTGTTTTGACATTGTTGATGTCTTCAAGAAAAATCTTTGGAAGATTTGCAGCGGTTATTCCTTCTAAAGAATAAAGCCAGAACATCAGCGTATCGGTTTCACTTAAATTTTTGGCTTCCCAGCTTGTTCCGGCAGCAATGGCAACCCAATCACCTCCGGCAGCTGAACGCCACTTAAGGCGCAGGCTGTTCAATCCTTGTTTTGCCGGAATAATACTTTCAACCGGAAACTTTCGGAGCTCATCGCCTTTACGTTCAAGTTCGCTGGGAGCGGTTAGTTCCATCCAACTGAAATCGTAAAAATCAGAATCAGGACTGTCTTGAAAATAAAGGTAAGTCTGGGCTATTGCACTGCTGCCAAACAGCAGACACATTGCCAGTATGAGTGTGGATAAAAGTTTCCGGTTAAAAATCATGATGTTTGCTTATTGAAGAATAAGATTAAACTGCATCCCGCCTGATCTGACTGCCTTTGACAGCATAGAAAACGATGTACAGGTAACATAGTGCCGGAACAAGGAATGCCCATGTGTAACCAAAATTTTCTGCCACGCTCCCCATCGCAATAGGAATTATAGCACCACCAAATATTAGTGTGTTGATAAGTCCGGAAGCTGAACTTAGTTCGCCAGAATCCAGGCCTTTTACTGCCAGGGCAAATATGTTCGGGAACATAATTGAGTTAAATAAACCGATAGAGATTACAGTCCATAGCGCTATTTGACCAGTGCCAAAGCTTGTAATCAGGTCAAGAGAGGCTGCTACAAGAGCAAATACTGCTAATGTACGGGCTGCTCTGCCAGTTCCGATTTGCATAATTATGAAGTTTACTACAGCAATGCCAAGAAAGATACCACCTATATTCCAGTCCCAGCCAGTAACAAATGAGCCGGATACAAGTGCAAGTATTAGAACAGGAAGTGCATAGGTAATTTTCTTCGACATACTAATATCTGAGAACATAAACGAACCGAAGAATCGGCCAACCATTGCACCCCCCCAATATATTGCTGCATATTTTGAAGCGGTTTCATAGTCAAGTTTAATACCATCAATTTCAATTTGCTTTAAATAGTTGATCAGAAGTCCTGCATTGCCAACTTCGGCACCAACATAAAAGAATATAGCTAAAGCCCCAAGAATAACATGGGGATATTTCCATATGCTTTTTTTAGCTTCAACTACCTTTTTTTGTTCTATTTCAGGTAATTTGATTATCATAAGGACTATTGCGACAAGAACAACGATAATCGCCATAATGATGAATGGAAAAGAAACTCTTGCCGCGGCTAATAATCCCATTTCAGCTGTAATATCATCCGGGTTTGCCGGAAGATTAAGCCCTTTGTAAATTGCAATTGCAATAATCCATGGAGCTACCATGGTGGCAATTGAATTAAGTGCCTGTGTCAGATTCAGGCGGCTGGAGGCCGAACTGTCTGGTCCAAGAGCAGCAACATAGGGATTAGCCGACACTTGTAAAAAGACAACACCTGTTGCTAAAATGAAGGTTGCAATAAGAAAAACAGGAAAAATATGCATTTTCGCAGCTGGTAAAAAGAGTAAACTACCCAATGCCATTAATAAGAGTCCAAAGATTACCATTCGCTTGTATCCAATTCTTTTTATCAGATTTCCGGCAGGAATAGAAAAAACCAGATAAGCAATGAAAAAGGATGATGAAAGAAGTTGGGCTGCGGTTTCAGAAAGGCCAAATATTGCCTTTACCGGCGCACTTAGCGTAACGATAAAGGTGGTTGCAAAACCAAAAATAAAGAAAATTGCACCAAAGGCTGTCATTCCGACTTTAAAGCTGTTGTCCTGTTTAATCATGTGTTTATGTTTTGGGTTATTATTGTCCGCTAAAATTAATCAATAACAATGAAATCACATTAACAAAAATCTTTGCCATTACTTGTAGAACGTTCCAATCGAATTTCCGGTTAGTTGAAAGAGTTTATCTGAGTTATATTGAGATCCAGCTAATTTTGCATACTGTGCGAAATTCGCCATTCGTGAGTCTGGAAGTTCTAATGAATGTCAATTTCAATGTAAAAGCGCAATAATTTGTCAGGTTGAATATTATTCTTGTTTTCTGACAGATGGCAAACAGGACGTTAAATATTACAGGACGATGAATATATTGTAATTTTCTAAAATTAGAAATAGAAAATTAACACACATTCAATCAGTTATATATAGAGCCTTAAAGGCTTTTTTTTCTTTTTAGCGGACTTGGTGTACAATGAACACTATGTTTGTGTAATTGCTACACTAAGTGTAGGTGTAAAAGTAGATCAAGTTTTTAATAAATGCAAGTATTGAAATAAAAAAAATAATCATGTTATTTTTAGTCAAAGAATAAATAGCTGCCTCAATTAAGATTCTTAATTCTTATAGTTATAATCGTTTTATAAAGCCTATAAAATGAAACCCGGTCAATTGAATTTCGACCGGGTTCCATAATTATCGCATTGAAAACCATTTATTTGCCAAACGGAATTCGAAGAAAAGATAGTTTTATCAGTGCAGGATTTTTAATAAAAAGATTAATTAAGTGGGGCTGATATTTTCCTTAAGTTCTCAATGGTCTGGTTATCATATATTTTGCCGATTGGGTAAATCGCATACCTGTTGTCCCAATAGGGTGTTTTGCTGTAAAACCAGTTCAGGATTTTCCATTGGTCTTTTGCGAATTCTTTATCGCTGTTAAGTTTTTCTTCAAATTCTTTTTTAAGGTCAGCGTTATTAGCAAGCATTTGTCGGGCCATCGGCTCCATAACATAGGTTTCGCTGTATTCTTTTTGCTCAAAAACCGGATTAAAAAAGCCCCACTCAACAAAAGATCCGGCGGCCATTGGCTCAAGGGCTGCGGCAATTACTCTTGCAGTCCGCTGATTCATAGTAATAATAAAAGATCCTTTTGCAAAGTTTCTGGCTTCTTCGATGTCTTCACATTTTGTATTCACCATCTGCCGGCCTTCATTGGGCTCCTTTCTGAATTCAAAATCGCGAAATCTGTATGATTTAACTGTGGCATTTGTGGATTCAGTTAACTGATCAATTTTAACACCGTGTAATTTAAGCCGATCAGCAATAAGAGACCATTCGGCCGGAATAATATATGCAGCAGGAAGCAGGGTTTCAACTTCCGGAAATGTTTTATTAAAGAAAGGTACTGTAAAAGTAACGGGTTTGGTATTGTCGTAAATAAACCAATCTCCACCGGTAAGGTCACTTTTTACAACAGAATATTCAAATCCCTCAAATTTAACCATCGTACTGTCTTTTTGACTGGTTTTTAGTAAAACAGGAAATTTTTCAGTTCTGAATCCCGGACTTGCAGTTGAAATGTCAGCCATGCTGATCAATGTTTTGAGGGTGCCTGCCTGATGATTCAGGATTGATAGAGTTTGCTCTAACATTTTGAGTGTAGATTCAACCCTGGTTTTGTAATCTTTCAGCATGTGGGTTTCAATAAGTAAACCAGGGCGGTTCTGAACAGCAGCGTAACCTTGCGAAATCATTGGAGGTGCGGCTCCGGTGCGCATTCCGCTGCGTGGATCGTGCCATTTCCGAAACTGAACATAAGGGAAAATAAGGAATCCTGATTCTTTCATGCCGGCTTTTATCCTGGGTTCATAAATATTGTTAAGCCATCTTGTTAACCCAGAATCAAGGGTGCCATATACTTCAAGGTCGTATGTAAGTGCGTATTGATAGTCCGCCCCATCGGTTGTATGAATATCAATAAAAAAGTCTGGAAGCCATTTATTAAACATTTTTAACCACTGTTGAATTTCAGGCGTTTCCGCTTTAAGGTAATCCCGGTTCAGGTTAAGATTCAGAGCGTTCGTACGCCAACCCATTTCTTCGGGTCCATTCTGATTTATCCGGTTATAAGGGCCAAAACGTTCGTGGCCATCAACATTCAGAATCGGGATAAACAGTAAACTTGTATTATCCAGCAGGTTTTTATTCTTTTTATCAATCAGCAAATCCCGTAAAAACACCAACATGGCATCTTTTCCGTCAGGTTCACCCGGATGGATACAAGCCTGGATTAGAACAACAATACGTCCTTTTGCTCTGATAGCAGCAGGATCACTGAGGCCATCCCGGTCAATAATCATCATTGGGATCTCCCTTCCCTGAGGACTGATGCCGAGATTCTGAATCGTGGCAATGGGTGATGCTTCGCTCAGCCTGTAGCAGAATGCAAGAGTTTCATCATATTTCGGGGTTTTCAAAAATCCAGATAATTCATAATCGGTTTTCCATTCTTGTGCGTTAAGTAAGGTTGTTATCAGGATAAAGAATACGATTGTCAGTTTTTTCATGCGACAGGAATTTATGATTTGTTTGAAGGCAAAATTAATAAAAGCCTTCGGTCAGACAATTTTTTAGAAATGTTTGTTATTGAAAAGGTTTTTCAAAGAATTGGTGTCATACTTAAACTTCAGTCAGTTTACTTTGTTTGGTTATTAAAGAAACTAATTTTGCCCCCGATTATTCTAAACCAACTATGAAAAGCTCCAAAACACTATTATTCCTGATTTTTTTATTTTTCATCCAGTTTATTTACCTTGAGTCGGTGGCTCAGGGTGGTCAGGGCCGGGGAGGTTCTATGGCTGATCGTCCGGCTATTGGCATACTGAAGGGAAAAATAGTGGATGATTCCAATGGATCTGCCATTGAGTATAGCAGTATTGCGATTATAAGTATGAGGGATTCAACGCTGGCGGGAGGAACCATCAGTGATCCAAAAGGTAATTTCAGGATTGAAAAGATAAAGCCTGGACGTTATTATGTCAGAGTCCAGTTTATGGGCTATGAGACCAGGCTGATAAACGATGTTTTTATTAAACCGGATTCTCCGGAAGTTAATCTGGGTGTTGTTAAATTGCACAGCAAGGCTGAGAATCTTTCCGGTGTTGAAATAACTGCCGAAAAAGAGATGATGGTCAGTAATCTTGATAAAAGGATTATTAACGTTGATAAAAGTATTGCTGCTATAGGTGGTTCGGCTGTCGAAGTCATGCAGAATATACCCTCCGTTACGGTTGATGCTGAAGGGAATGTTAGCCTGAGAGGGAGCAATAAAGTTACCATACTGGTTGACGGTAAACCTTCTGGGCTCGCTGAGATCAGCAGCAGTGATTTATTACAGCAGATCCCGGCAAGTTCAATAGAGTCGATTGAGGTGATTACCAATCCATCTGTCAGATATGACCCCGATGGCGCTTCGGGTATAATAAATATCGTTTTGAAGAAAAAGAGCCTCCAGGGATTAAACGGGCAGATTTCTGCAACTGCAGGAACGGGTGATCGCTACAATGGTTCATTAAATTTAAATTTACGTCAAAACCGGTTTAATGCTTTTGCAGGATATGATACCAGGAGAGGCCAGTTTGGTTCAACCGGTGAAACTATCCGGCTAACAACCTATGATGCAGAAACCTCTAAGTTGCTGCAGAATCAAACGATGGATAACCAGCGGAATTCCAATAATTTAAATACAGGCATTGATTTTTTAATTGATAATTACAATACGCTAACCCTGTCGTTTCAATACCGGAATATGGATTTTAGTAACGAAGGAAACGTTTTATCCCAAAACTATGATTCCCAGAATAGCCTGGTCAGGACATTCAACAGATACAGCAATTCATCCCGCGAAATAGAATCATTTAATTATAATGTTTCTTACAAAAAGACATTTAGTACCAAAGGCAAAGAACTGACTGCTGATTTTATGGTAACTGATAATAACATGAGTGGAAGTCAGGATATCATACAGACAGAATTATTGGATACGATACTTCAATATTCAGGGTCGGCTAATGCCAATTTAATGTATTTGCTTCAATCCAACTATGTTACTTCTCTGGGTGAAAAAGGAAGAATTGAAACTGGCTTTAAAAGTACAGTTAAGGATGTGGAAATGAAAAATTACCTTCAGGATTATGATTATGACCTGAATGAATGGGTGCTTAATCCACTGGCAAACAACTATTTCGATTATTTTGAACAGATACATGCAATATATGGGGTGTATTCGTCTTTTTATAAAGAACTAAAATACCAGGTTGGTTTGCGGGCAGAACATTTGATTTCAAGTTCTGAGTTAACCCTGACCAATGAGAAGTTTGACCGTGCTTATACGAGTCTTTATCCATCTGTACACATATCTTATGAAAAGAGTCCTGCTCAGCAATTTCAACTGAGCTACAGCCGCAGGGTTTCCAGGCCATCAAACAGGCAATTGAATCCATTTATTGATTATTCAGATTCGTTGAATATAAGGTATGGTAATCCAAAACTCGATCCTGAGTTCATTAATTCACTGGAACTTGGCTGGATTAATTCATGGGGTAAGAATTCATTGAATTCCAGTTTGTTCTATAGGTATACAACTGGAATTATAGACCAGATAGTTGAATTACTTGAAGATGGAGTAACAGCCACTACTTATCAAAATCTTACCAGTGGGACCTCTTATGGGTTGGAGATGATTGGTAACAGGGAATTTGCTCCATGGTTTAAAGCCAATGCCAATGTTTCAATATTTAAAAATATAATAAATGCCAGTGAGGCAGCCAGGCTTGAGAGAATTGAAGCAAATATGTGGACAGCCAAAATTAATCTCACATTTAATTTTATGAAGAATGCTTCACTGATGTTGGCCGGTAATTACAGATCTCCTGAAGTTGAGGCGCAGGAGCGCGAGGATGAGGTTTACTTTGTTGATGCTGCCCTCCGGTACGATTTTTTAAAAGGAAAAGCATCTTTGAGCATGAGGGTAAGTGATGTTTTTAATAGCCGGCGGTTTTCTTCGCAAACAACCGGGGATGGTTTTTTTATTACCAGTGATCGTCAAATGGAAACAAGAATCGGATACCTTGGATTTACCTACAGGCTAAATAATTATAACCGGCAGAAGGAAAAAGAACGCAATGGGCAGGGAGAATCAGACATGGAAGAGTTCTAGTGTCAAGTTAAAAGTAAAAAGTCAGAAGTAAAAAGTAGAAAATATTCGATGCGGAATTTTACACTATAAATAACACTAGTCTGATATTGCACTTAAGGTGATAATTATAATCCTGTTTTAAAAGGCGGATTTTGTAATTAAGTTCCTTTCTGTGGGTAAAAGGAGTGTTTTATCTGTCGCCAAATGAAATGCCCATTTTCCTGGCTTTGTCAATCAAGGGAAAATCCCCGGGCACAAGTTTAAGCTTATTTCCAACCTCCCCAAGTGGCACAGATGTAATCTTTCCTCCAATAGAGGCTACCATCAGGCCGAACTGGCTAGCAGCAATGAGATCGACAGCATGTGCACCATACCTGGTTGCCAGCAGCCGGTCCATCGGAGAAGGACTTCCTCCACGTTGTATGTACCCAAGAATTGTTTCGCGGGTTTCAAGTCCAGTGTATTTTTGAATTGACTGGGAAACATAATTTGCAGCTGAAATTCCTTTCGGTTTTGCAATGCCTTCGGCTACAACAACGATAGAGTAAGGTTTTTTGTTTTTTGCTCTTTTAAGCAGGTGCTGCGCAACTATCTCTTCTTTGTAAGGGATTTCCGGAATCAAAATAACATCTCCACCACCTGCAATTCCTGAAAATAATGCCAGCCAGCCAGCATGGTGACCCATTAGTTCAATTATCATTATACGTTTGTGAGAGTTGGCGGTTGTGTGAAGCCTGTCAATAGCATCAGTTCCAATCCATACTGCAGAATCAAAACCAAAGGTTATATCAGTGCCCCAGACATCGTTGTCAATGGTTTTTGGAAGGCCAATAACATTAAGGCCTTCTTCCGCGAGTAAAGCGGCTGTTCGCATCGTCCCATTTCCCCCAATGCAAACCAGGGCATCAAGGCCCATTTCCTGATAGTGCTTTTTAATAAGTTTGGGTTTATCTGGTTTTCCATTGCCGGAATTGTCCTTCTTGTATGGTTTCTCTCTTGAGGTACCCAGTATTGTTCCACCAAAAGTAAGAATGCCTGAAAGCTGATTTTCTTCCAGTCTTGAATAGTCTTTTTCGATCAAACCAGTAAATCCGGAAGAAATCCCATAAACCTCCATGCCATACTCAGCAATTGCAGTTTTCCCAACACCTCTGATGGCCGCATTGATACCCGGGCAATCACCACCTGCAGTGAGAATGCCTATTTTTCTGGTTGTTTTTTTTACTTTAGCCATACAAGTTGAGGGTAAAACGGTATTATAAAGACAATCCAATTGAGGAGTGGAAAGGTACTATAAATTGATTTTTCCGGTTGAAAAATTTTCCTGACTTTTCAGGCTTTTATTAACAATTGTGATAATTTCCCAATATTGTTCTCTGTATTTTGCAATTGAATTAGCAACTATATGCTAATAAATACAATCTGAGTATATTCTATTGTGCTGGATTTTAGATAATAGGTTGATTGTATTAAAGATTTGATGGAATTGTATTAAATTTGAGCCGATTCATAAGAATTCTTTATGAGATTTAGCTTAAAGTTATTATTAATATTTTATTTCGGCTTGTTGGCTTTATTTCTGCAAGCCCAGCATCCTGTATTCAGGCATTTTACTATAGATGATGGGTTGCCCAGTAGCGAAATTTACCACATTTTTCAGGATTCCAAGGGCTATATCTGGATAGCCACCAACATGGGTGTAAGTCGATATGATGGCAATAAATTTACAAATTTCGACAAGCAGGATGGTTTGGCTGAGAATACTGTTTTTGAGGTTTATGAAGATGGGTCAGGAAGAGTCTGGTTTGTTTCTTTCCCATGTCAATTGTCATATTATTATGATGGAGTAATACATGAGTATAGGTATAATGATGTATTAAAAACTCAAATTGGAGGATATGCTGTTCCATTTAAATTCTCCTTTACAGTTTCTGATAATGAGGTAATTTCTTTAGGGCTAATGTATGAAGGTTTAATATCTATTGATAAGAATGGCAAATTGACTAAGTTGCATCCATCAGGTAAAGCTTCAAGAAGTGTTCATCTTTATGTAAAAAACAATAAGGTTCTGGTTTCTCAAGGAAAAGATATGGATTTGAGTAATCTGACAATTCATAGGGATGGAAGTATAAAGAAGTTTTATTACTATGACAGGCCAATGAATTATACGCACGGACAAATGATGGCCGTGATAAATGGTCGGGATCAGATTGTTTTTATGCAAAACAATTTATTGGCTTCATTCTCGGAAAATGGAGAACCTGAGACGAGATACATGGATTATAGAATTTTTGGGATCTATCCAGATCATAAGAATAACATTTGGGTTGCTACTGATAAAAACGGAGTGTTTTGTTTTGAAGATGGAAATATTACTTCAAAGCCGATTCAACATTTACTAAAAGACGTCTCAATTTCAGCTGTTTTTCAAGACACTGAAGCTGGAATGTGGTTTGCGACTTTTACTGATGGAATTTTTTATCTTCCATATGGTAGTTTTTCTTCTTATACTGTAGAAGAAGGATTGTCTTCTAATAATGTAAACACTATTGCCTTAAGGAATAAGGAGGTAATTTTAGGAACGAATGATGAATTTATTAACATCTTGTCTGATAATAAAATAAAGCAGACCAGAATATCAATTACTGAGAATGATAGAATCCAGGCAATGAATATTGATTCAGATGAAAGCATCTGGATTGGAACAGTTGAATATTTATATAAAGTAAATCAAGCTGGCGAAATAGTAAAGTTTTCCAATACAAAGAATAAACTTTCCTCAAATGCAGAACACAATGAAAGATCACGCAATATTTTTAGTATAAAGACTATAACCAATTCTGTAGATAAGGGTATTTGGTTAGGTGAATCAAATGCTTTCAGTAAATTTAAAAATAACGAATTGATATATAACTCACTGGTAGTTGATAGTGTTGGGTTGCGGACAGAAGCATTACTTCAGCTAGATGATGGGACATTGTACATTGGTTCAATGAATGGTCTTTGGAAATTTAATAATAATGAGTTCTTTTATCTTGGGAAGGTTAATTCTTTGCTAAGTAATAGAATAACAGATATTAAATACAGCACTAAAAATGACCTTCTCTTCATTGGAACAAAAGGATCTGGATTATTAGTGTATAATCTTCGGGATTCAGTATACCAGATATTCAAATCGCACGGTCTGTCAAGCAATTCAATTTCTTCTTTGCTTTTATTAGGAGATTATCTCTGGATAGGCACAAATTACGGCCTTAATGTGTTAG